>JAPKDO010000042.1 GCA_028822535.1 Acidimicrobiales bacterium | reverse complement strand
AGACGTCGTCGATCGAGCGGTCGTGGGACCAGGCGTGGGCCCGTAGGCGACTGAGCGCGGTGGCGACGTCGGTCTCCAGCTGGGCGGCGATCATCCCGGTGGCCTGGTGGACCTGGGCGCGGTGGTCGAGGATCTCGCCGAGCCGGTCCGGCACGGTTCCGGGGACGAGCCCGGCCTGGACGCCGAGGAGCAGATGCGTCGCCACGTGGCTGAGCTCGATCGCGTCGGCCAGATCGCCGCCCTCCAACGGTCCCGGCGCATCACGGTAGAGGGAGAGGACCCCGAGGCTTTGCGCTCCGACCGATAGCGGAAACGCGAACACCGCTCGCACACCGTGTCTGATCGCCTCACTTGCGAACGCGGGCCACGAGCCATCGGCGCCGCCGAGGTCAGCCACCAGCACCGGGCGCGCCCGCCGGCGGGCATCCAGGCACGGTCCCTCACCGAGAGAGAACTGGAGATCGTCGACCGGCGCGTAGCCGGGGTCGGACACCGCGACGGCCCCTTGGTGTTGGCCATCGCCGATCACCGCGACCGCTGCCGCGGTCACCGACAACAACTCGGTGACCAGCACCAGGAACCGGTCCAGCACCGGTCGGGCGCTGACCTCACCGAGCATCGACGTAACCCGGGACAGCCGCTCGGCATCCATGCCCGGTCAGTCAAGCCGAGGAATGGGAGAGGGCATCTGCGTCGGAGGCATCGCGTCGCTTCTCCTGGTACATGGCGCGGTCGGCGCGGTCCAGGATCGCCTCCGGAGCCTCACGAGCGCCATTCGCGTAGGCAACGCCAACCGAGACGCCCAAGTCCACCACCACGCCATCGATCACCATCGGGTCCCTCAACGCACCGCGAACCCGATCGGCGATCGTCGCGGCATCGGTCTGGTCATCCAGACGATCGCACATCACGGCGAACTCGTCGCCTCCGATGCGAGCCAAGACGTCCTCGGGTCGCACTGCAGCTTGCAGCGCCGACGAGATCGCGACCAGCACACGATCCCCCCACGCGTGCCCATGGGTGTCGTTGACTGCCTTGAAGTCGTCGATGTCCAAGAACAGGACCGCGAGAAGACCCGGATGTCGGCGGTGACCACGCAGGGCATGCTCGATCAACTCGAAGAACTGGGGACGGTTGACCAGACCGGTGAGCGGATCATGAAGCGCCTGGAACGCCAGCGCCTCCCGCTCCACATGGTCCTGATCCACATCGGTGACCGCCATCACCACGGCCCCGGCGCCTCCGGCGATCCCGTTGATCAGCCACCTCGTCCACCGCCAGTCACCGGCCACCAGCACCTGGTGGTCCGACGTCCGGACCTCCCCGTCGGAAGCGACCTCGGCCACCAGCGCCAACAGCATCGCCCCGCTCTCCGGGCGCAATCGCTCCAACCATCCATGGCCTGCCGACTCGCCCCGATCGAGGCCGCACAGATCCCGCCACGCTGCATTGTCGAAGTCGACGCGACCGTCGCGGTCGGCCCTCAACAACCCCACGGGAGCCACATCCGCCAATGACACCCCCGCTGTCGCGGGCCGATGGTGATCTCCCGACGACGTCGGGTCCACGAACCCGGTGGCCGCCCCGACCGCTGATGACTGGCTCTCGTCGCTGGCAGACATGCTGGTCTCCTTGATCGGCACAGTGATGCGAAAACGATGTTGTGCGCTGACCCCGGGAGCGCCTTCGGGGCACAGTGACGAGGGCGACACCGGCTATCTCAGATTCGTTTCGTCGAGCGCTGCCTGGGCGCGCCGGACGAGGCGAGCTGCGTCAGTCAGGCAGTCGCGGACCGACGCGGGCTGACTCCCGTTCGCGCTGACTGCCTCCGCCCACAGCGACGAAACGGTTCGCTCGGCGCCAGCGAGCACATGAGCGGCCTCGCTGACCGGGCCTGACCGAGACCATGGGTACGCTCCGTTGCCCTCGGCTGGGTTCGTTCCACGATCGTCGTGCGAGAGTGCGACGGCCCTGAGCACCTGGATCAGTTCGTCGAGTTGGTTGATGCCGGCCTCGAGACGTCTGGCCGAATCCCCGTCGACACTTCCCACGACGTTGGCGCAGGTGTAGGAGACCGAGAAGGCGAGCTCCACGGCCTGATCCAGTTGGCCGGCGACATCAACGCGTGTGTCAGCGAGACCGTCGGGGCGGTGCGGCGGGTTCATGGGGATCCTGTCGCCGCGACCGCCAGGTCCAGCGTGACAAGTGCCCGCTCTGTGACCGGGGTGGCCCCGTCGGTGGATCCTCGCCACACCCTGGCCCGGACCCGCCGCAGAAGCGCATGATCCTCGCCGGTCAGGTCGAGCAGTCGCCGCGCCGCGGTCGGCGCGGTCCAGTCGTCGGCGAGGACCACCCGCACGAGGTGCACCAAGGCCTGATCGACGCCGAGCGCGCCGCGGCGCGCTGATCTGGGTCGAATTGTCGACGCCGCCGAAAACCCGCTGTCCATACCGTCACCCCTGGGCAGGTCGCCAAGGGCCGGAGCGACGATCTATTGGAACTCGCAAGCGAGCGTAACACCCGGCGCCGATCCTTGCGACTGTGAGTGACCACGGCGCCCACCGCGGGCTTCACGTCGAAGCGAACCACAGGCAGGGTCGACATCGCTCGAGCGACCCTCCCTCTCGGCCCCCGTGTTCAACCCGGTGGCGCAACGCGGTGCACCGGGTGGCTCGCTACGCTGCGTCATCTCCAGGATCGCGTTGCATGCCAGTTCGGCTCCCCCGCTGAGGGTCGGAGTGCTGGCTCCGATCGCGTGGCGGACGCCGCCTCGGAGCTATGGACCCTGGGAGCTGTTCGCCTCGCTGCTGGCCGATGGCCTCGTGGCCCTTGGCCACGAGGTCACGTTGTTCGCCACCGCCGACTCGATCACCGATGCCACGTTGCACGCCACAGCAAGTGCCGGATGGTCCGAGGACCACTCGATCGAACCGAAGGTGGCGGAGTGCTTGCACATCGCCGCGGCGTTCGAACGAGCCGACGAGTTCGACATCATCCACAACGGATTCGACTTCCTCCCGCTGACCTACAGCGGTCTCGTCGACACCCCGGTGGTGACCACCATCCACGGGTTCTCCTCCCCGGCGATCCTTCCCGTGTACGAGCGCTATGACGCCACGACGCACTATGTCGCGATCAGCGACGCCGACCGCCACCCGCGTCTCCAGTACACAGCAACGATCCACCACGGCATCGATGTCGACGCCTTCGAGCTCGACCCCGATCCCGGTGATCACCTCGTGTACTTCGGCCGGATCCATCCCGACAAGGGCACGGCGGAGGCGATCGAGGTCGCCCGTCGAACCGGTCGACGGCTCGACATCGCTGGCATCGTCCAGGACCAGGAGTACTTCCGGGCACGGGTCGAGCCCCATCTCGACGACGTACGGGTGCGCTATCTGGGAACCGTCGACGCCACCGACCGCGGTGCTTTCCTCGGCGGTGCGCACGCCCTACTGCACCTGATCGACTTCGAGGAGCCGTTCGGCTTCAGCGTCGCCGAAGCACTCGCCTGCGGAACACCCGTCATCGCCTTCGACCGGGGTTCGATGGCCGAACTCATCCGCCACGGCCGGGACGGGATGCTCGCGGCCGACATCGACAGCGCCGCCGATGCGGTCGGATCTGTGGCCTCCCTCGACCGGACCGAGATCCGCACCTGCGCCCGCGAGCGATTCGACCGCGGACGCATGACCGCGCAGTACGTCCGGCTCTACGAGCAGATCCTTCACGGGCGATGAGTCAGAGCGTCAGAGGAACTCGAGGACGAGCGCTCCGTGATGGAACACCGACACCGGTCCGTCCTGGGAGACACTGACCGAGAATCGAGTGCGGAGCGAGAGCGACCGCGCTGCCGCCGTACGAGCGCCCTCGCCGTGGCTGTCGGCGCTGTGGACGATGGCGCCGTAGGCCAGCACGGAACCGTCCGGGTCGACGATCGTCGCGCCATCGAGCCGGGCGAGCCTCGCCAGGGCAGACGATGTCCTCAACTCCGATCCGGCGAGCACCGCACGCACGTCATCGTCCACGGTCGAACCGGCTGAGCCACCGACCCCGGTCCCAACGAGGTCCTTGGTGGAGATGATGTCTGCCAGCTCCGAACTGTCGGAAGCGACCGCGAAGAGGGCACCCGTTCCCTGTGTCGACGCCCGCAGCACCGCACCGACGAGAACGGTTGCCACCTCGGCCTCGATCGCCCCGAAGGTCTCCAACCAGAGCGCGAACGAGTCTGCGGCGATCGACTTCCAGCGACTGGTCCTGCGGACGAAGAGCGGCTTGCCGTCATCGAACACCCAGATGCTCCGGTCGGCCCGGAGGAAGACCCCGACGCCGCGGAAGACCGCGGACCCCGCCGCCGTGAGGCCACCGTTCATTCCCGGAAACTCGTCGAAGAACCCCAAGGTCGGTGCACCGAGCGGAGGAACCGGCAGCGAACGGCGAGTGACCTCGCCGAGTACGTCTCCGGTCGCTGTGACCGCCAGGGCCGACTCGCTCCCGTCGAAGAGCAGCGGCGTGCCCTTCCGGGTCGGGAGGCGACCCGGATACTCGACGTTCGGCTCGACAGGCACAAGCCCGCGAGAGTCGGCGCACAGCACGACCCCATGCGTGGCCGGCTTTCCCTCGAGCGACGTCGCGGCCAACTCCATCGTGTACTCGAGGGTCTTCGCGACGACCAGTCCGACCCGATCCACGTCCGCCTCGACGACGAGGCGACCGATGAGGCGTTCGGCCAGGACCTCGGCGACGACGACGTCGTGCAGCGCCCTGGACAGGCTTGGATGGACCTGGTCCTCCGCTGATGCGGAACGGGCCATCCGCTCCAGCGCCCGCAGGGCGGCCGCCGGCAGGTCAGCGAGCTCGTCCGGGAATCGGCTCGACGTCGCGCGTGGACCGCTGGCCGGGCCGACGGTGCTGCGCAGGCGGAACTGGCGCGTCCGACCGTCCGCACCACGTATCGGTGCTCTCGGAAGCACCTCCTCGCCGCGGTCGGCGCGGTCCGCCCCGGTGATGACGTCGACGGACACGTTGTCGAGCAGATCGGCAAGGAACGCCGCGACCGCTTCCCCTAGCGGGTCGGCAGTGGGCCCGGTGCTGCGGGCAACCGGCATCTCAGACTCGATCCATCCTCGCCAGGATGGCGTCGAGGTCGGCGGTCGCGAAGCCGATGGACGCGTCGCCGATCCCGTACGGGATGACGAGACGAGGTCCATGACGGACGACGCCACAGGAGTAGACGACGTTGGGGACGTAGCCGTCCTGCTCGTCGGGTCCCGGACTCAGCAGGGGCTCGGCGAGCTCTCCGATCACGCGGGTGGGATCGTCGAGGTCGAGCAGGCACGCGCCGATCGAATACGTCCGCATCGGACCCACCCCGTGGGTGAGCATCAGCCACCCCGCCTCGGTCTCGATCGGCGACCCACAGTTCCCGACCTGGATGGAACTCCACAGCTTGGTCCGGCCCGCCAACCTGGTCGCCGTCGGCCAGTGACGGATGTCGTCGGTGAATGCGACGGCGTTGCTGGTGCCGTTGTGGCGAGACAGGGCAGCGAAGTGTCCGCCGATACGCCGCGGGAACAGGGCCAGACCCTTGTTCTGGGCTGCCGGGCCCTGGAGCGGTGACGCATCGAACGTGGAGAAGTCGACGGTCTCGAGGAGCTGTTGGACGATGTCTCGTCCGTCGTACGCGGTGTAGGTGGCGTAATAGACGGCGCTGTCGGTGTCCTCGAAGCGAACGAACCGAGCGTCTTCGATGCCGTTGCGCTCCGCGTCGGCCACGGGGTAGAGCACTCGCTCGTCGACCGGGGTCGACGCATCGAACTCGACGCGGTAGCCGCGCGCCGCGAGCGCGCGGAGGCGGCGCACTGTCCGGGCGACGTCGGGGCGGGTGTCGCCTTGTCCCTCGAGTTCGGTGAGGCGGTCATCGAGTTCGAACTGCGTGAACTCGTCACCGAGCGAGTCCAGTACCCAGGTCGTGGCCTCCGCGTCGTCGCTGGCACGGCGCGCCACCGATCGGAAGGCGTCGGCATGAAGGGTTCCCGACGACACCGTTCCAACGGTCGCGTACGGCCCTGGTGCCTCGACGGTGATCTGGCCGTCCCCGTCGACCGACGCCGTGCGGAATCCGATCGAGGAGCGGTGCCCTTCGCCGATCCCTCGGGTGCTGAGCACGAGGTCGAGGCTGCCGGCGGGGCCCGTTTGGACCGGTGCAGCGACGACCGACGGGTTGCAGAGCGCCGCGGCTTCGACGCTGTACTCGTGCGTAAACGTGGCACCGAGGAGCATCCGTCGCTGGTCGCTCATCACGGCGCCCTCGGGGAGGCGATTCGCGAGCCGGTCCGCGTTGTGCTCGAAGGTCGCTGACAAGTTCCGATGGCGTGGACCGAACCGGCTCTGCAGCTCCGCGAGGCCAGCAGCGACGCGCTCCTCGGCGAGGTCCAGCACATGGGTGACGGCCTCGGACACCTGTCGTCCGCGCTGCACCTCGGGGTGTCCGGGCACGAACAGCTTCGTGATCACACGCGAGGAGTCCGCGCGCAGCCGCAGTGGCTGGCGCACCGCCAGGTCGTCGCTCATGGTGTGCGCAGCCGACGGGCGCGGGCGTGCTGCAGCGTCGAGATGAGGGCGAGGGTCGACTCGGCGCCCTGGTTGCGGTTCGGTCCGGTGGCGTGGAGCCCGTCGTAGCCGCCGCCCGTCTCGACATCCAGCATCGCTACGCCGGCGTCGTTGTCGCCCAGGAACCAGCCGACGGCGAGGTCGATACCGCGACCCCACTCGGGGTCACCGGTGACCGACTCGGCGCGTGCGCAGGCATCGGCCATGGCTGCCGCCTCGATCGGCTGCTGGTCGAATCCGGGTGCGACGTCTCCGGGCCCCGATCCACCGGCGGGCGTCGACGACAAGTGGCCGCCGACCGTCTCCCGATCGAGCAGCCATTGGAGAAGCACGCAGCCGTGATCCACCACGTCTGCTCGCTCGAGCGCGTGGCCAGCAGCGAGGAGGGCTTCGGCGACCGTTGCGTTCGCGTAGGACAGGCGGGGCTCTGGCCACTGCCAGCGGAGATCGCCGGTCGGTGACCCGATGATCTCCACGGCGTCGCGCAGGAGCGAGCGTGCTGCGTAGTGGTGGGGATCTGTCTCGAGCATCTCGGCGGCGCCCAACGCAGCGAACGCCATCGCTCGTGGCCACGGGGAGCGGCGTTGTACGGCGTGACCGAGCGACGAAGCGCCGATCTGGCGCAGCCACTCGTCCTGGCCGCGAGTCGCTGCCGTGCCGAAGGCGTGGAGGCTACGGCCCCAGCAGTCCTCGACCCCGTGTCGGCCGTGCCAGTGGCCCTCGGCGTCGCGCCGGTTGCGGGTACGGCCCACCACGTCCTGGGCCGCGACGAGGAAGCGCATGGCGGTCCGGCCGAGCGCGATCACCGAGCGACTGGGCGATGGCTCTCGGGCCACGACGATCACGACGCGGGCCATGTCGTCGGTGCAGTAGCCGTTGTCGCGGCGAGGCGTCACGTACTCGGCGTGCTCGAACGTACCGATCGAGTCGCTCAATCGTAGGAGGTGGTCGAAGGGAGGTTCCGGCGCCTCGGTGGGAAGCGAGACGACGGTCACGACCGCACGCTCGGGTGACCGGCCAAGAGGGCCTCGGCCAGGTCGGCGTAGCAGGCGGCGACCGCCTCCCACGAAAGCCCCGGACCGAGACGGCGGGCCTCGGCCGCCATCCCCTCGGCCAACGTGGCATCGGAGAGCACGGAGCGGATGGCCGACGCCAGGGCCGCCGGGTCACGTTGGGGGACCACGATCCCAGCCCCCGACGAGAGCAGCTCGGACGCGTGGGGGAACGCCGTGGACACGACCGGGCGTCCTGCTGCGACGGCGTCGACGAGGACCCCGGAGGTGACCTGCTCGTCGGAGTCGTACGGCAGCACCACCACGTCGGCCGAAGCGATCAGCTCTGTCAACGCCGGGAGGTCACGGTACGCGGCGTCGAAGGAGACGAACGGTGCGACCCCCGCCGACCGCGCCCGGCTCATCAGCATGTTGCGGTAGTCCTCACCTGAGCGTTGCTTGACCTTGGGGTGGGTGGCACCTGCGATCAGGTACTCCGGGGACGGGTCCATGCCCCGCAGTTCGACGAGCGCGTCGATCGCCCACTCGATGCCCTTTCCCGGGCCGAGCAGACCCCAGGTCAGCAATCGTGGGCGTCCACGACTTGTGCCGCGTCGGACAGATCCATGTGGGGTGGCGGCCCCGTGGGCGATGACGGACACCTTGGACGGATCGACGCCGAACCGGTCGACGAGCCGGTCGCGCCCGCTGCGCGTCATCACCACGACCGCGTCGGCGAGGGTGCAGAGCTCGCTGAGCACCCGGTGCTGGCCGGCCGTCGGAGCGTCTCGCACCGTGTGGGCGACGATCACCGTGGGCACCGTCAGGCCGCGGACCACGTCGAGGATCTCGTCTCCATCCGGGCCTTCGTAGATGCCGTACTCGTGCTGCACGATCGCCAGGTCGGTTCGATCGAGGACCTCGACGCCTGTGCCCCAAGCGCCGGGCGGGCCACGCAGCGACCCGAGCACCAGCGGATCGTCGAGACCCGACTGCGCGGCGACGCGGACGACCTCGACCGAGTGGCCGTCCGCGATCAGGCCGGCCGACAGCGCCGCGGAGAAGGTGGCGATCCCGCACGCCGTCGGGGGGTACGTGCCCAGCATCCCGAATGTGCGGGACACCGGGGCGCGAGAGCGAAGAGTCGTCTCTGAGGAAAGGGTGCCTGGCACGAGCGCTCCGATGGTCGGCTCAGGCGAGGCGTCGAGCCTGCGGAGGGTGACGGACCGTTGTGGCCGGCCGACCCAAGCGTGGCGACTCCCCCAAGGGAAGGAACCCAAGCCTATGCCCGCAGGTGGCCGATCCGTCGCGGGCACCGCCATGATCGGCGCACGGCCGGCGAGGTCGCCGTGTACGGATCGGGTCGGGCTACATCTCGAGGAAGATGCACTCACCCGGACATTCTTCGGCGGCCTCGATGACCGCCTCGAGCTGGCCCTCGGGCACCCGTGCCATACCTTCGGCGCCGGCCGGATTAGCCGCTCCGTCGAAGAGCCGCTCGTCGCCGAACTGCTCCTGGGATTCCTTCACGTAGAAGAGTCCATCGTCGCTGCCGAAGAAGACGTCTGGCGCGAGTTCCTCACACAAGCCGTCTCCGGTGCAGAGGTCCTGGTCGATCCATACCTTCATCTCGGGAAGTCCCAACGTCGTAGGACCTCACGCTATCGGCGTCGCTGAGCCTCCCCGTCGACAAGCGCCGGTCGATCGTCGACGCAGCGAGCCCTCCCTCCTCCATCGAGCCTCGCCACAACTCGATGAGCGGATGGGTCGCGGCCAGCACCGCGACGTCGTCGTCAGCGACGTATTGGAGGAACCAACGCCGGTCCTGGCGGTACGCCTCGAGCGCGCCCGGTCTACCGCGCCAGGAACGACGCAGCGGCAAGCTGCGCTTCGTCGAACCCGGCCTCGTCGAACGGCGTGTCCACCGCCGAGGGTGCGGCCGCTGTATCGCGCCAGGAACGACGCGGCAGCGAGCTGCGCTTCGTCGAACTCCACATCGTCGAACGGGGTCTGCACCCCGTGGCGGTGAAAGTGATCGTGGTCATGGCTGAATCTCCTCATCGTGTTGGGAGATCCAGCAGACGCCTCATCCGACCCGGAGATCAGCGCGACCTACCGGTCCATCAGCCGCGTTTCGGGGCAGGTGCGATCGTTCGCTTCGGGTCAGGTGGACCGACCCGAGAACGCTGCGAGTCGTTGGATGGGCGTGGCGCCGTCGGCTGCTCGCTGCGCGGGAGCGAATGCATCCCCATCGCGCATCTGGTCGGTGATCGCCTCACGCGCGAACTCGTCGATCTCCCCGACGAGTCCGTCATCGAGTTCCCATGTCTGCCCCGTCGAAGTCGCAAGGTCCCAACCGTGAACGAGCCCGTCGAAGGCCACGAGGCGAGCGAAGACGGCGCCAGGCATGGCTCCGCCTGGGGTCTGGATCGTACGATCGAGCGCACCCGGGGACTGCACCGCGTCGAGCAACGCTGCCATCGCGGCGTCGAATCGGGCGGTCTCGCTGGCTCCGTCGGGTCCGGGGTCGGTCTGGCGGGGCTCCTCTCCGCGGAACATCGGCGCGAACGCGGATGCCAGTTCAGTCATGTGCCCCAGCACCCCCGAGACCGTGAAGTCCCTACAAGGCGTCGGCGAGTCCAGTTGACTCGGGTCGATGCCGTCGCCGAGGGCGCGCAGCTTGGGGATGATGACGGCCAGTTGCTCGTTGCCTTGCATGGTGGTGCCTCCTGTTGCGTTCGACAAGGGATGCGGCCTCATCCGGCCATCGTTGCGAGCATGTGGTCCAAGACTGCGCCGTGTTCGACCGCTGGGCTGAACAGGATCACCTCGGCGGCCTCGGTGACCCGAACGCTGTGCCCGGGCGCCCAGTAGAAGAGGTCCTGGTCGCGGCACGTCTCTTCGCTCCCATCGGTGTAGGTGACGACTACCTCGCCGGCGATCATGAAGCCCCAGTGGGGAGCGTGACAGGCGTCATCGGCCAGTCCGGCGAGGAGCGGTGCGATGTCCGTACCGGCGCCGAGAGAGAAGTACTCCGCCCCGAGCGAGGAGTAGGCCGACGGGTCACCGAAGTCGACGGCCTGGCGGGCGACGGCGCCCGGAACATCGATCTTGGTGGGGATGTCGCTCTTGGAGATTCGCATGGGCTGAAGCCTCTTTCGGATTCACCGGGCCGGATGGCTCGGCGGTGTATCTGTCACTAAAGCCCGAGGACGTCTCGCCGGCTAGTTCCAATACTGAACTGCTAGTCTCGGCCGGTGAAGACCTACGGCCAGTACTGCCCGATCTCGCGGACGGCCGAAGTCCTCGGTGACCGGTGGACGATCCTCATCGTGCGGGACTTGCTCACCGGCTCGAACCGGTTCAACGAGCTGATCCGTGGCAACCCGGGCTTGTCCCGTGCGCTGCTGACTCGCCGCCTCCGGCAACTGGGGCTCGCAGGTGTCGTCGAACAACACCCCGACGGCTCGTATCACCTGACGGATTCTGGTCGGGCCCTCGAACCCGTCGTGTTCGGCCTCGCAGCCTGGGGCGCGCAGTGGACATTCGGTGAGCCCACCGTGGATGAACTCGACCCCGACCTCCTCCTGTGGTGGCTCCACCGCCAGATGGACACGTCCGACCTACCACGCCCTCGATTTGTCGTGTACGTGCCCTTCACAGATCACCCGAGCCGCTACTGGATCGTGGTCGAGGACGAGGCCTCCATCTGTCTGGCCGATCCCGGGTTCGAGGTCGACGTGACCTTGCGCACCGACCGGACCGCGCTCTACCGCGCCTACCTCGGCCGCTGCTCGCTCACCGACGCGCACAAGCGTGGCGAACTCGACATGTCTGGTTCACGCGTAGCGGTCAACGCGTTCTTCAACGCATTCCGCCAGTCTCCCGTCGCCGAGATTGTCGCGGCAGCGACGACACCCTGAGAGCCCGCCCCATAGGTGCGTTGGATTCGTTGGAGGACGCCTGTACGGCCTGTCCCCCATCGACGGACGGCGTCGACCCCGGGGAGCTCACGAGAGCGTGCGCCGGATGTCCTTCGTGAGCAGGAAGAGATGCAGCGGGTCGGTGGGCGAGGCTTCGAACTCGGGCACGAGGCGCTCGTAGAACGTCCTCGCCTCCGTCGTCGCGGCATGCACGAGTAGTCCTCGACAGCCGATCTCGGATCCGAGTGCGTGCGTCCGAGCGATCACGTCCTGGAGGAGCCCCGCACCGAGGCCGTGACCTTCGTGGCCAAGATCGACCCCGAGTCGGGCGAGCAAAGCGACGGGCTGCGGGTACCGCCCTGCCCCCTTCCTCAGCCGGGCCGGTGCGTCGGCCAGCGCCACGCTGGCCATGCACCAGGCGTAGTAGGCGACGACCTCCAGCGAGTCGGCCGTCGTGACCACCAGCACCCGGGTCGTCCCCGAGCCACTCGACTGGCGAGCATGCCGGCGGAGCCACTCTGTCTGCTCGCCCGGACGACACTCGAAGCTGTCAAGGTCGTGGTCGGGCTCGAGCAGGACCGGGGGCCGGTAGCGGACGCTCACTCGTCAGTGAACGGCGACGGGCGCTCCATCAGGCGACGCAGACCGGGAAGGTCGCGACCGCGGCGCCGGTTGACAGCATCCCACGCGTCCGCAGCCTCCCGATCGAGCCGGAACTCGGTCCGATCCGCAAGCACCCGCCGAGCCGCGACCGTCAGGTTCGAGATCACGAATTCCGTCAGGTCCGTTCCCTGCTCGGCAACGGCGCGGTCGATCAACGAGCGCTCGTCCTTCGTGGTGCGAACCTCGAGACGCTCGCTGCGCAGACGTGTTCTCGACATGACGACCTCCTGTCCGGCCAGTGTACGGCCACCTGGGCGGAGCCGCAACGGCCTTCACCCTCGGGATGCCGGTGGACGTCCACGAACGAGGACGGACGTCGGCCTGGCGACCGCCGGTCCGGAGTTCCTGTCCACGGAGGTCGGCCCACGTCCGCCTCTGTCCGTCGACGACACCGAGCCGGCCACCCCGGTACACGCCCAGTGCCGTTACTCCCGCGGTTACTCCCAGACGCGCGAGATTCCGCCGGCGCAACGCTGTGACCAGGACTTTCGCGACCCATTCGAGGCCAGGGTTCGATTCCCCCCAGCTCCACTTTTCGAGGGGAATCGAACCCCTCCACCCAGCACTCCGCGTAGCGGAACACGGTCTGACCTGGCCGAACGTCGGGGGCGTCGACCACCGAGTGCGCGAATCGGCCAGCACAATCGGGAATCGAACCCCACCCGATTCGAGGCACTTGACAGCGGGCCGCAACTCGCTGACCAGGACTTTCACGGGAGTTTCTGGCCGCAAAGAAGTGCGTTACTCCCACGGTAACTCCCGCGCAGATTCCACGAACGTCCGCCGAGGTCCATGGACGTCCAACATGCGGAGGCTTCGCGGCTGCCGCAGCCCGCGGGAGCAACAAACCCTGGCGCGACGGCGGCGGCGTCAGTTCGTGTCGATGAGGATTCCTGCTGCGGCGACCTCGGTTCGGATGTCGTCGATGTCGACGAGGTCCCAGAGGAATGCGGGCGGTTGGTGTGTTTCGTACATCCTGACCATCACGACGAACCCGTGGGAACGTCCACGGAGGAGTCCAGGGGTGGCGGATCCACCATCTTGTTTGTCGCGGGATGGACATGTACGTGGGCATCGTCGACGTGAGCGATGGCGTCTTTGAGGTGCAGGCGAGCGGCGGTGGCCACGGCGTGGCCGTCGTATACTGACCCGTCGGGGTCGACCTGGATGGTGAGGTCGGCGACGAGTCGGTGGCCGAGCCACCGGACCCGCGGTGGGTCCACGGCGATCACGCCTGGAACATGGCCGGCTTCGTGCCTGATGTCTTCGACGATGGCGGGGTCGACGGCGTCCATGAGCCGGTAGTAGATCTGGCGGGCCGCGCCAGCCAGGACGGCGAAGATGGCGATGGAGATGCCGAGACCGACGATCGGGTCGGCCCGTTCGATTCCGGCCCAGACCCCGATGGCGCCGAGCGCGACCGCGAGGGACGTGAACCCGTCGGTGCGGGCGTGGTAGCCGTCGGCGACGAGCGCCGCTGACCCGATGACTGTTCCTTCGCGGATCCGATACAGGGCGACGAGTTCGTTGCCAACGAACCCAGCGACACCGGCGAACAAGAGCACCCCGAGGTTTTCGAGTGGGCGCGGGTTGAGGAGCCGATCGATGGATTGGACGGCGGCAATCACGGCCGAGGTCGCGATCATGGCGAGGATGAACAACCCAGCGAGGTCTTCGGCGCGCCGGTAGCCGTACGTGTACCGGTCATTCGCAGGACGTCTCCCGAGGCGGAACGCGAGGAACAACGGGATCGCGGTCAGGGCGTCGGAGAAGTTGTGGATGGTGTCCGCGAGCAGCGCGACCGAACCGGTCACGACCACAATCGCGACCTGGATACTCGCGGTGATCATCAACGCAACGAAGGACACCTTCACGGCACGGATACCTCGTTCGCTGGCCTCCAGCGCGGTGTCGATCGAATCGGCGGCGTCGTGGCTGTGGGGCCGGAAGATCTCCGAGAGCGCGCCCCGCAACCCGCCATGATGCACGTGCCCGTCGTGGTCATGCCCGCCATGTACGTGGTCGTGGTCGTTCATGCGGTCTTGGCCTTGCGGTGGTGGGTTGCGCCGGCGATCTGGCGATCGGCTTGCAGGAGCGCCTCGGTCGCGAGTCGCTCGATGTGCTCGTTCTGGGCGGCGTAGTGGATGCGGTTGCCGTCGCGGCGGCTGCGGACCAACCCCGCAAGCCGCAACTTGGCCAGGTGCTGGGACACCGCGGGCGGGCGCACGCCGACGTGATCGGCGAGGTCGTTCACCGAGTGCTCGCCGTGCAGCAGCGCCCACACGATCCGCAGCCGCGTTGGATCAGCCAGCAGTTTCAGCATCTCGGCTGCTGCCTCGAATTCGGGTTCAGTCCGATGTCCATCTACCTGCGCATGCACGCAGATAGTGTGCCCATCTCGAAGGCCAGAGGCAAGTCGGATGACGGGACAGCGATTCGAGTGCGGCGTCGGATGCATCGGTCCCACCGAGGCCGAGTAGGCGCTGCGCGACGAGGACGTGCCTGGTCGAGGACACCGGGAGGAACTCGGTGAGGCCTTCGACGAGGCCGAGTATTGCGGCGTCGACGACCGAGAGCGCGCTACTCACAGAGGTCTTCCATCGGGTGCTAGGTCAGTCCGCGCTAAACGCGGCCTGATCGGTCGTCGTCGATCAGCCGTGAGCTGCGTCGGAAGGGTTGCTGTCGTCCGGCTCCTGGTCGTCCATTGCGTCGACTCGTCGCCGGGCGATGAGGAGCAGCACGGCGAAGAGGAGCAGTGGGAGTACGACGAAGATCGCTTCGTCCCAGCCGCCTTGGTGACCGATCAGGGGGTGCATCAGCCGGCGAGGAGGGCGAGGTAGGGGCTGATGTCGTTGGTGGCGTGGGCCAGGACGGCGACGGCGATCATGCCGATCACGAGGAGGCCGCCGACGGCTCCGGCCATGGTGACGGGTGCACGGCTGGGCCCCTGGACGAGTTGTTCGGCCCGATAGGACCCACAGCCGAGTTCACACCGCGCGAGCGCCCCTGGGGGACGTGCGAGGTGGGCAGCCAGACGTGCCCGCAGGGCCGGATCGATGCCGGTGGCTTCCTCGTCGGCGGCTCGCTCTGCCGCGATGCGCATGGCCGCCGATGAACGACCGGCGAACGGCGCGGCGGGGGCGAGGGCGTCGAGGCAGCGGGCCAGGAGCAGGAGCCGCCGGTCGTGGGCGCGTGCGTGAGCGAGCTCGTGGTCGATGACGAGACGGAGGGTGTGCTCGTCGAGGCTGGCCTGGAGGCCTTCGCTGATTACGATGGTGGTGCGTCGCCTCCCGGCGATGCTGAAGGCGATCGGCTCTGGCGTGGGGAGCACCGTGAGGTCGTGGCCGCCGGTTCGGTGGTGGTGACCGAGCCACGCGTCGGGTCGGGCGCGACGGGTCGTGCGGTGGGAACGCACGGCGAGGTCCGCGGCGCGGATCACGAGGATGGTGAGGACGACTGCGGCGATGACGGCGCCGAGCGTGCCCTCGGGAGCGAGGTGGTCGGGGCCGCCGCTGCGGTGGCCGAATTCGAGGTGGAGCAGGCCGACCGCGACGGACAGGAGCAGGGCGAGCAGGACGCAGGCGAGTCCGACACCGACGGCGAGGGAGGCCAGCCGTGTGAACGATCTCGGGTGGGCTCGCAGGAGGACGGCTGGTCTGATGCCAGGAACGGCGATCGCCACCAGCCCCGTGAGCAGGAGCAGGATCGTCATCGGCGCCGCTTGTCCAGGATCGTTCGCAGATGTCGGCGGTGGCGGGCGTCGAGTGTGCCGAGGAAGTGGACCAAGGCGGCGTCGGGGTCGCGGGCGGCGCCGAGTAGCTCGGCCATGCGGTCAGCGGTCTGCTCGCCTTCGTCCTTGAGGGGTCGGTACTCGTAGGCCTTGCCGACGAGCCGGCGTTCGAGCGTGTCCTTCTTCCACAGTCGTCGCAGGATGGTCATGGCCGTGGAGTAGACGACGGGTGGGTCGGAGTCGAGGCGTTCGAGCACGGCGCGTGGGGTCATCCATCCGCCCTCGGCCCAGAGGATGGCGAGGATCTCGGCTTCGAGTTGGCCCATTGCTCTGCGGTTTGTCATGGCTGCTCCTCGAGCACGTCGTCGATCGCGTCGGCCAGTTCGGCTTCGGTGGCCACGTTGTCCCAGCGTTGCACGATGGTGCCGGTGGCATCGACGAGGAACACCCAGGGTTCGGCCGGGTCGCCGGTCTGGTCGGGCCAGATCCACTCGGCGGCGGCCTTGTTGATGGTGTTGTTCTCGAAGTCCCGCCAGACCTCGAGGTGGACGAAGTCCATCGCGATGCCGTGGGATTGGGCCAGATCGTGCACGGTGTCGGTGATGGGTCCGCAGAAGCGACTCACGCAGTAGACGGGGGTGGAGACGACGACCATGACCGGCCGACCAGCGTCGATGGCCGCGGCGATCGTCTCCTCGTGCAGTTCGGGGTCGGGAACCTCGCCGGAGTCGTCGGCTCGAGAATCGACGGCGTCAGGTGGCGCGTCGGGGTCGCCGGGGATGAGGTTCTCGGTACGGGGCGCAGGATCGCCGACCACCGGGACATGGGCGGTGTCGCCGACCTCGAACGCGGCCGTGGCCGATCGGCGGCGGCCGTCGATCTCGAGGTCGACGGCGACTTCCCAGAAGCCGGCGTCGTCGAAGGTGATCTCGGGGACGCCGTAGACACCTCGCGCCTCTGACGGGGATGTGAATCGTGGGGACGGTTCGTCGGCGACCGGCGATCCGGGTATCGGGAGGAACTCGGCGGTCGCGGTGGGGCCGGGGCGGGGTTCGTCGAGTGGCGCTTCCTCGGTCCCGAGGTACCGGAAGGCGAGGTCTGCGGTGCCGAAGCTGACCATGCCGTCTTCGTTGCTGAACAGGCCGACGATGAAGCGTTGCGAACTCCCGGCGACAAGTTCGTAGCTGGCGACCTGGGCGACCACCTCGTCGGCCCCTTGTGTCCCGGTCGAGTCGGTGCCAGCCGACGGGGTGGTGCCCGACCCGGACGAACAGCTCGAACTGACGATCGCGACGAGCAGCAGAGCTGCGAGCATCTGGACACGCCTCATGAGCATTCCTTCGGGTTCGGTGAGCCGACCGCGATGGCAGCGGCCACCGTCGACTCGTGCAGATGCTCCAGCGCGAGGCGGAGCTGTTCGGGCGACGCCGACCCGTCGAGCAGACCTTCGACCTGCTCCTTGTCGCGCAGCAACTCACCGGCAACCGCACGGTCGACGTCGGATGCACGGTCGGCGAGATCGTGGAGGCCGTGGTGGGCAAGGTCGAAGAACACGGCGCGGGCCTCAGCGACATCAGCGGAGGCTCGGGCGGCATCGCACACACCCACCGCGGTGTCCACGTCTTTGCCCAGCGTTCTGTCGTCATCGCCGTCGAGGGCGAGCAGCGCGACCCAGCCCGCGCCGACCACCACGACGGCGACCAGGAGCGCTCGTCCAGCCTTATTCATCGAAGATGTCGTGCGACAGCGTGTACCACGTGGGTGATGGTCGCCCACGGCGTTCGTCCCCGGCAACTCGGCGGCAACGTGACTGTGACAGTGTGTCGCAGTTAGGTTCGACGTCGTGTCGGGGAGTTGGGTCGTACGGCTGCTGGGCGGCGGTGTCGCCGTGGTCCTCGGACTGACCGCAGGCG
>JAPKDO010000358.1 GCA_028822535.1 Acidimicrobiales bacterium | reverse complement strand
CAGGGCGTCATGGGTGTGGCCGGACAGGATCACGTCGATGCCGGTGACCTTGCCGACGGGGACACCGGCGACCTTGACGTTGTCGCCGACGAGGAGTCCGCTCACGTCGTCGAAGCTGGCGGAGAGCTTGTAGGTCTCGGGTCCCTGTCCGACGAGGCCCAGCGCCGTGGTGTTGCCGATCGTGGACGCGAGGTACACGAGGAAGACCATGCACAGGGCGACGAAGAGCCCGAACTTGATGGCGGTTCGGGTCATCGGCCGTCTCCCAACAGGAGATCGAGCAGACCGGTGGGCGACTGACCGACCGAAGCGGCGGTGTCGTCGAGCGGCGCGGTGGGCACCGGCGATGGCGCCGGTTCGGCTGCGGCGGCGGCGCCGAGATCGAGTCCGAGTTCGTCGCCCAGGTCCACTCCCGTGATCGCAGACACGCTCACCAGGTTCTTCACCGCTGCCATGAGTGTGCCGTCGCCGGCGTCGATCCGGATGGCTTCTGTGAGGGTGTTCGAGTACTGCTCGAGGCCGAGCAGCAGCGGCTGGATCTTGTTCCGCTTCTCGAAGAGCACCTGCAGCGTCTTCGACCCGTTGGTCAGGGCGTTCTCGGTGAAGTCGACGTTGTTCTCGAGGAGGTCGGCGAGGTCACCCGACAGTCGTCCGAGTTGCACGAGCGCGACGTTCAGCTCGTCGCTGCGCGCATTCAGCGACGGGAGTGCGACGTTGAGGTCGCGGGCGCCACGGAGCAACTCGGGCGCCATCTCGTCGAGCGTCTCGGCGAGCAACGCCAGATCGGAGGTGAACTGACGGAACTCGCTGTCGTTGCTGGCCGACAGTTCGGCGAGCGTGGCGCTGTTGACGATCGTGCGGTTGACCGTGCCACCGAGACCGTCGCCGGCGTTCGCCAGTTCGTCGAGGACGACGGCGATCTCGGCCGGGTCGATGGCTTCGAGCACCGGGAACGTGTCGGCCAGGACCTGCTCGAGTTCGAAGCCGCCCAAGGTGTCGGTGATGCAGGGCAGGTCGCCCGGGCAGTCGCTGGTGGCGGCGGTGCCTTCGAGATACGGGCCGGTCAGTTCGGCGCCGCCGGGGATGATGTCGACGAACTTCTCGCCGAACAGCGTCTTCGGGCGGATCACCGCCTGAGCGTCGGTCGGGATGTCGCGACCGTCGTTGATGCGCATCGTGATGAGCGCCCGGTTGTCCTGCAACTCGATGCTCGAGACCTCGCCGATGTTGACGCCGCGCACCTTGACGTCGCTGCCCGACAACAAGCCCTGACCCGCTGCCGCGAAGGACCCCTGGATCTTGTAGCCGCCGTCGAAGGCGCCGAAGCTCGCCTTGATTCCGACGGTGATGAGCGCCACGAGGATCACGATGCCGATGGCACCGGAGATCATGTTTCGATTGCGTTCGGTCGAGAGTCTCATGCGATCAACCAGTCAGGCTCACGGTGTTCCCGCCGCCCCAGAAGATGAGCGACAGCACGAGGTTGAACACGACGACGGCCACGATCGACAGGCGGATGGCCCGGCCCACGGCCACGCCCACGCCCGCCGGCCCGCCCGAGGCATAGAAGCCGTAGTAGCAGTGGATCAAGGCCACGATGACCGCGAACACCGCCGCCTTGATGAGGCTGAACAGGATGTCGATGGGCGGGAGGTACAGACGGAAGTAGTAGTCGTAGACGCCCGGTGACAGCCCGAAGAACTCGGTCGTGACCAGCTTGGTGGCGAAGAAGCTGGCGAAGAGCGAGATGAGGTAGAGCGGGATGATGGCGACCAGTGCGGCGAGGACGCGAGTGCCGACGAGGTAGGTCATCGGCCGGACCGACATGACCTCGAGGGCGTCGATCTCCTCGGAGATCCGCATCGCGCCGAGTTCGGCGGTGAAGCCGGCGCCGACCTGCGCAGCGAACGCCACCCCGGCGATGAGGGGCGTGACCTCGCGTGTGTTGGCGAAGCTGCCGATGAGACCGGTGAACGCTTCGGCGCCGATCTGTTCGAGGCCCGCATAGCCCTGCAGGCCGACGTTGGCGCCGGTGAAGAACGACATCGAGAAGATGACGAACACCATCCCTGCACCGACGATGAGCGCGCCCGCGCCGACCGTGATGTCCGAGATCAGGCTGAAGACGACGTTCTTGTACTTGAGGCGCAGGATGTTGGACGTGATGACATCCCACAGCACCTGGAAGTAGAAGCTGATCTGCTTGCCGGCGTCCTCGAGGCCGTTGCCCAGCGAGGTTCCGACGGCCGAGAACGGCTTGGTGAGTCGAGTGACGGCAGCCATCAGAGCTTCGGGGGCACGAGGGCGAAGTAGAGGGACGTCATGATCAGGTTCGAGAAGAAGATGAGGATGAAGGAGATGACGACGCCCTGGTTCACTGCGTCGCCGACGCCCTTCGGACCGCCCTTCGCGTAGATGCCCTTGTAACAGGAGACGGACGCGGCGATGAACCCGAAGATGATCGCCTTGAAGAGCGACGAATAGAGGTCGGGAAGCTGCACCAGGGACGTGAAGCCCTGGAAGTAGGCGCCCGGGGTGACCTTCTGGATGACGACGTTGAAGAAATAGCCGCCGGCGATGCCGGCGACGGACACGAGCGAGACCATGAACAATCCGACCGTCGCCGCCGCCCACAGGCGGGGTGTGACGAGGCGGTGGACGGGGTTGATGGCCATGACCTCCATGGCCGCGAGCTCGTCGCGGATCTTCCGTGAGCCGAGGTCGGCGGTCATCGCCGAACCCCCGGCGCCGGCGATGAGCAGGGCGGTGGCGATCGGTGCGGCCTCACGGACGATGGCCAGCACCATTGCCGCGCCGGTCGTCGACTCGGCACCGAGCTGGCGCGAGAACGTGCCGACGTGCAGCGCGATGACCGCGCCGAACGGGATCGAGATCAGCACGACGGGGATCGAACAGACCTTGGCGATGAACCAGCACTGCCCGATGTACTCACGCCACCAGGACTTGATGTCCCAGGTACGGCGGAATCCCTCGAGGGAGATCGCGAACATGTTGCCCGTCTCGCGGACGACGAACTGTGCTTTGCCGATCACGGGGTGTTCCCGCGGACGGATGTCGAACGCAGTCGAGCCACGCTCAGACCGTCATCACGCCATAGTCGTCGACGTCACGGCCTGCCGCTTCGATCCGCATGCGTTCGCGGTCCATCAGTTCGCGTTCGATCTCGGTGCGTTCCTCGGCCAGTTCGTCCATGCCGATGGGGCCCATCGCCCGGCCGGCGAGGAACTGTCGGATCAACTCGTTGTCGGTCGTCCGCATCTCTTCCTTGGACGCGAACTTCACGAGGCCTGCCTGGTAGAGCACGGCGATGTAGTCGGACGTCCGCATCACCGACGCGATGTTGTGCGTGATGATGAGGAAGGTCGCGCCGGTCTCTTCCTGGATCTTCTTGACCAGTTCGTCGAGGTAGGACACGCGCACGGGGTCGAGGCCGGAGTCGGGCTCGTCGAAGAGGATGATCTCGGGATCCATGGAGAGCGCCCGCGCGAGGCCGGCTCGCTTCTTCATGCCGCCGGAGACCTCGCCCGGGAACTTCTTCATGTGGTCGAGCATCCCGACGAGGCTCGCCTTCTCGAGGGTGATCTCGCGGATCTCCTTCTCGGACTTCTTGGTGTGCTCACGGAGCGGGAAGGCGATGTTGTCGAACATGTTCATCGAGCCGAACAGCGCGCCGTCCTGGAAGAGG
>JAPKDO010000357.1 GCA_028822535.1 Acidimicrobiales bacterium | reverse complement strand
CAGCCCAGCCACCGCCCCGGCAACGCCACCGCTGTCCTCGCGGACGGGAGCGGACGGATCGACGGCACTGGTCGTGGTCATGCACCATCCGCCGGTGTTGGGTCGTTCTCGTTCTCGTTCTCCGACGGCGGCGTTGCGTTCTGCGTAGCGGCGTCGACGTTCATCGTCGCACGCCGTCGGCGGCGCAGTACCTGCACCACGAAGACGGCGATCCACAGCAAAAGGAGCACGAAGCCAGCAATCCCCGCACCGTTGTTCGGACTGCTCTGGCCTTCGTCGATGCCGCCCGCGACGATCGCGAACATGGGGAGCAAGTGGCCGAGGTTCATCGCTGTGCCGGTTCCACAGTCGCAGGCGCCCGCCGGGGCGGAGCGTTGCCCTGCGACGGCGCCCACCGGAAGAACAGCACAGTGATGAACGTCCACAAGAAGATGCCCCCGCCGAGCTTCATCACCAGTCCTGCCGTTTGGATGTCCTGGATGGCGCTGATCCCCCACAGTCGGGGAGCTTCTGCGTAGGCGGGATAGAACGGCGTCTCCGCCCACGTGAGGAAGGATGCCGGGAACGTGGGAATCACCGACGACAGGAACAGGTAGACCATCTGCATCGGCGGTGACAGCCGGGGATAGCGGTCGGGGCACGGACTGAGGATCGGCATCCAGAAGATCAGCGCCGCGGTGACCCACAGCACGTGCATTCCGAAGTGCACCGGATTGTTTCGCAGGTAGACGTCGACGAGACCGGGCCAATGGCTCACCACGAGGACCGTGTTGAACGTCAGCAGCGCGACGACGGGCCGAGTGATGCGGCGCACGAAGGGCCGCACGGGCTCGGTCAATGCATCGAGGAGCCAGCCGGGCGTTCCCGCCACCAACAAGGGTGCGGCGACGAACGACATGATCAGGTACTGGAGCATGTGGATGCTGAAGAGATAGCCGTCGCCGATGGTGTCGATCGGCCACGACACCGTCGCTCCGAGCACGAACAACCCGGCGATGAAGCGCCGGCGTTGGCGACGCTCGACACCTTGCCTCGCCGCATCGGTCGAGAGACGTGGGCCGAGGTTGCGCAGCGCCCAGAAGTAGCCAGCGGCGAGCCCGATCATGAGCACCCATGCATCGGCGCGGAACTCGAACGCGACTCCCTCGATCGACATCAGCGGCCGCCAGTCACCGTCGTGAGTCGCGCGCTGCGCCGTAGTGCGACATTCTGTACCACGTGAACCAGCCTCGCCTCAGCAGCCGGCGTGCTGCAAGTCGCCTGGTCGTGCTGGTGCTCGTGCTCCTGATCGGCTGCACCTCATCGGGATCCGAGACGCCTACTCCACCTTCGATCGTCGATCTCGAGTCTGCGATCGGCCCGAACCCGGAGGACTTTGCGTTCACGTACCGATCCCGAGGCACCGACGTCCTCGACTGCGTCCTCCCCAACCGCGACTTCACTGGAACGGTCCTCGGTTCCGGCGACTTCACCATCCGCGAACCGGAACAAGGCGCGCCGCTGGTCATCCGGATCGAGGACACCACGTACCTGTCCGGCGAGCTGTTCTCCGATGGCTCGCTCGAGCGGAGCTGGGTCTCCCTACGACCGAAAGATCTGGATCGTCTCGAGGACGCCATCCGCCGATCCCTCGGCACCGACCTGAGCGCGTACGTGCTCTCGCGAACTCGCCCGGCGACGGGACGCGACATCGCAGTCGACGCCATCGACGACGCCACCTCGATCATCCCGATCGATCCCATCCGGGTCGGCGGTGACATCGTCGCAGGTCAGCGGTTGGTCATCCCCGGGGCCCCCGACGACCCAGGCCTGGTGATCGATGCATGGGTCGACTCGCTCGGGCAAGTGACACGGGTGCAAGTGCAACGAGCGCAACCGGATGACCCTGCCGAGCCCAACCCGGACAGCGGGTGGCTCGTCGACTATCGGCCGCTCTCGACGCCACCCGATCCAGCCGACCCGCCCGACGATGTCGTCGACGGCGCGACCGTCGACCCGGGTTCGCTCGATCCCCCCGTGAAGCGGGGGTGTGAGCTCGAGATCGGGCCGGATCCGAGTGCGCCGCGGCCGCAGCCGTGACCGCGACAGCCATCGGGCTCAGCTGAGGAGGGTGGACCAGTAGTCCCAGAACCGTTGGCCGATGAGGAACACGATCGCCAGATACCAGACCGTCAGCACGACCGTGTGATTCCTGGAGACCAGGAACACAGACCGGCGCCACGACTCGGGGGCCCGTAGGTGACCGCGACCCAGGTTGTGCAGCGTCACGTACCAGAAGATCGGGAGCGTCACCAGCCAGACGACCATGCAGTACGGACACAGGGCGTCGATGCGGTAGAGGCTCTGGAAGATCAGCCAGTGCACGAAACCCACGCCGAACGTCACGCCGGCCTGGAGGCCGAGCCAGAACCAGCGGTCGAGGCGCGCACCCGCGAGAATCGCGACGCCGACCGTCACGAGAACGGCGAACCCGATCACCCCGATGATCGGATTCGGGAACCCGAACGCTTCTGCTTGATCCGTCTGCATCACCGATCCACAGCTCAGGATGGGGTTGATGCTGCAGCTCGGGACATAGGACGGATCCTCGAGCAGCGCGATCTTCTCGATGAGGAGCACGGACGCTGCGAGGAGGCCGACGACGCCGCTGACGGCCAACATCCAGGCAAGCCCGATCGGCCGTTGGACATCGGACGCGAAGTAGTCGGCGTTGGGTGCGGCCGTCCTTTCTGAACTCATGTCACGCCAGGCCTGCGGCTCGTCGCCCGGCCTGCATTCGCGTGCCGACTGGCACCGTCGGCCTCACCTGCGACACTCTGTACCAGATCACCATGATCTGAATCGTGCCACAGCAGGCGCATCTGATCTTGTCGAGCTCGCCGGTTCCCCACGGAGGATCTTTTGGCCATCGTCGAACAACCGGATACCCGAGGACGTGAGCAAGCGTCGCTTCCCCCGGGCGAGCGGCTCGCGTCTCCAGAGGATTCGCTCGGGGTCTTCCGGCGACCGCAGGGCGACCGCGGTTGGCGCAGCTGGCTGTTCACCGTCGATCACAAGCGGATCGGCATCATGTACGGCGCCGCGGCCCTGTGCTTCTTCGTGATCGGCGGCGTCGAGGCCCTGATCATCCGGACTCAGCTGTCCGCTCCGGAGCAGGAACTCGTCTCGGCCGACCTGTACAACCAGCTCTTCACGATGCACGGAGTGACGATGATCTTTCTCGTCGTCATTCCCATCGGCGCGGCGTTCATGAACTACCTGATGCCACTGCAGATCGGCGCACGGGACGTCGCGTTCCCGCGGCTCAACGCGTTCTCGTTCTGGTGCTTCTTGTTCGGCGGCCTGTTCTTCAACTCGTCGTGGTTCCTCGGCGGCGGAGCCGACGGCGGCTGGTTCGCCTACGCGCCGAACACCTCGGTCACGTTCAGCCCTGGTGTGGGCATGGACTTCTACGCTCTCGGCCTGCAGATCACGGGCATCGCCTCGCTGGTCGGCGCCATCAACCTGATCGTGACCGTGATCAACATGCGGGCGCCGGGCATGTCGCTGATGAAGATGCCGGTGTTCACGTGGATGTCCCTGGTGACGCAGTTCCTGTTGCTCTTCGCCATCCCGGTGATCTCGGTCGCGTTGTTCCTGTTGACCTTCGACCGTCAGTTCGGCGCCAACTTCTTCAACGTCTCGGCGGGAGCTGATCCATTGCTCTGGG
>JAPKDO010000356.1 GCA_028822535.1 Acidimicrobiales bacterium | reverse complement strand
GTCGTCGGGGTGTTGGGATGCAAGCCAGACGGCGCCGTTGTGCTTGCGGCCGTCTCGGACGCCCTCTCGGAGTAGCCGTTGGCCATGTGGCGACGCGAGGAGGGCCCACGCCTCGTCGTAGAGGGCTGCGCCGAAGCGAGATGGGTCCGAGAAGATGACCTGTCGTCCCAGCGCAGCGACGAGGTAGAGCAGTGCGCTGCCGATGATCTGTTCAGGCAGCATCTGACGAGCCAGGTGTTCCGTCATCAGCGTGTCCCGGTCGGGCAAGGCGAGCTGTGGCGCCCAGAACACGACCAAGTCGGCGTCGAGATCGACGGGGGTTCCCGAGCCGAAAGCGAGCGATCCGGTGCCGAGACGGCGATAGTGGGCCAGTCGACGCGCCAGAGATCGCGCCACAGGATCCGTCTCGCCGCTTGTCGCCAGCTCGTCGACGACGTCGGAGAGTCGCCCGTCTCGATCTGCCACCGAGTGCACGACCTCGGCGAGCGTTGCGCCCTCCTCGGATTGCGTCGAACATCCGGAGAGAAGTGACAAGAATCCGAGGGCGACGGTCGTCCGGTCCTCGCCGCGGAAGCAGACGAGAGGATCCAGGCACACGTCGGTGTCCGGGCCCAGCTCGATGATCTGCGTTCGGCCGGGCGCAGTTTGGGCGAAGGTGACGTACTCGCCGATGGCTGTCCGGTCGATGGTGACCACTTGGCCGCCTCTGGCAACCGTGTCCCAGCAGAGCCGCTTAAGGAAGAAGGACTTGCCCGAGCCGAGCGCCCCGCACACACCGATCGACGCGGTGGCACCGACGGTGGGTCCGAAGGCGGCGTCAAACAACACGGGTGCAGGAATCCCTGCGTCCAGGCTCGTGCCGAGCATGAGGCCTCCGGGGTCACCGACATCCGAAGCAGTGCATGGCCCCGTTCCCGCGAGATCGCGGGCGAGGAGGTATTGGCGGTAGTCGTCTGCGACCGGCGGAGCGGTGGATCCGGGGAGGAAGGAGCGGGTGAGCGCCATCTGTCCGCCCGTCGGCCGGCCGGTTCCCACCGCGGGGGGTTCGAGCCGCCCGGCGATGCTGGCGGCACGGTCCTCGAGGAGCTCGAGTGTCGGTGCCGCGATCGAGAACAGGACGGTGGCCCAGAGCTCCGGCTCGGCTGGTGCCGCAGCGAGTTCTGCACGCATGGCCTCGATGCCGGCGACCGCATCTCCCAGCTCGGGTGGCGCGCCGGCAATTTCGCCGTCGTACTCGTCGAACTGGCCGATCAGTTCACGATGCTGGCGGCGGAGCTTCGGTTGGGCAACGTTGTTGGGGACGCTTCGGATTCGGATGCACCAGTCGACGGGGAAGCCCATCTGATCTGCCGCCAGCATCACTTCACCTGATCCGGGGAACGTGAACGCGTGGGGCATGTCGGCGAGCGCGACCACCGTCTGGAACGCTGTCCGACTCCCGGCGTCGACCCGGAGATACCGGCGGTGACGTGGACGGGCATCATCGCCCCGGGCACCGCCTTCCGCGACCACGGCATCGGTCAATTGCGCGACCACTCCCCCTCGTTGCTGGGATGCCGGCTCCCACGAATCATCGAACGCTGGCTCTCCGATCTCTCGGCGAAGCGACCGCGCGTACAACCAACGGATCTCGCCGGCGGTGACCGGAGTCATGTCGACTGCGGTGCCGACGCGGGCCTCGACGGCTCGCGCCTTCCGGATTGCCGTGTCGATCTGGTCGCGGGTCAGATGAAGGGTGCCGGTCCCCCAGCGTCCGGCGAACTGTCGGAGCCGATCCAATGGGCCATCGGCCTCGTCGTCAGCGATCCGAGCCGAGATGTAGAAGCGACGACGGAACAGTGGATTCCCAGCATCGAGCGACTCGGCCGTCGCGCCGGCGATCCGGCTCCATGCTGGAAACCGCTCGAGATCGACGCCCTCGACCATGTCGGCGACCACGTCCCATGGGTCGAGCCGCTCGCAGACCGAGAGGATCATCGATTCGGCGGGCAGACCGACGAGCAGACCACGCAGCTTCGAGTGAGTCTCGATCTGGTCTTCCATCGATCGGTACGCGACCGGAAGCGATGGCAATCGCCACGTGGCCCACAGGCCGCCGTCGGTCCCCCACACGATGTGGCCGGCGATCGCTCGCGCCGGCGGCTTCACCCGGACTCCGTTCCAGTGCCTGAGTCGATCCACACACGCCGCTCGCTCCAGTCGACAACGCGAGTCGACGGCGCAGGCCGTCCCGCCAGAGATCCGGTTCGCGGTTGGCAGGCCAAGGTGATGACGCCGATCGCCGTGCGAGCGAGGCTTCTGCCCTCGATCCGAGACCGGCGCACTGCCCAACACGACGCCGACGGAACGGCGACGATCATGAGGAGTCGAAGGAGCGGCGGGAGGAGCGGGGCCCACAGATCCCACGACAGGACGAGCAGACCGAGCGAGACTGCCAAGGTCGCGAGCTGCACGAACGAGAGCTGCACCGGCGGCGCCCACCCACCGATCCGGCCCAGCACCTTCGGATGGCGACGAGCGTGCGTGAACGATGCGCACCAGACCGGTCCAGCAGCCGGATCAGGCGTCGACACGGGTGACCTCGAGCTCGACCGAGGCAGGAGCGCCGTTCAGGTCCTCGTTGACCTGGGACTGCAGAACGTCGATGTTGTTCACACCCCAGATCACGATCGCCGCCATGACCAGCGTCGCCACCGTCGGAACGGCGGACTTCGTTCGAGCCCACGTCGCCACCACCATTCCGATGGCGAAGACCACGACGACCGCCTGGATCAGCAGGCGAGCGTCGGCCGTGAGACTGGTGAGATTGTCGATCATCAGCTTTCTTCCTCTTCGTAGAGATACGGGTTGTTGTTGTTGTTGTTCGTGCCCTCGGCGGGCGCGATCTGGACCGTCGAGTCCGCTGTCGGCGATGCGGCCGGTGCAGTCGTCGATGTACTCGTCGATGTCGGTGTTGGTGGACTTGGCGTCTCGGCCGAACCGGTGTCGAACGAGGCGATGCTCGGAGCGCCGCTGACCGACGTGACCTCCCAGCGGCCACCGCGGCTGACAATCACGACCTCGTACGTCAGGACCAGGGCGACATCGTCGGGAGACATCGCCGTGATCTCGGCGCGAACACGGCGGGAGCCGTCGTCGGCCTCGTCGATCGACACTCGGTCGACACGGATGTCGTCGAAGGCCCCGATCGCTACCGCCGGACCGGTCTCGAATCCGGGTGCGGTCCATCGCCCCACCGCTTGATCGCCGGTCAGCAATGCCGTCAGGAACGACGACACGGTGTCCGTCGCAGGATCCGACAGGTCCGGCGACCGCAAGGTCCCCGCCGCCACCTCGACCCTGCCTTTTGGGGATGGCGGCGCAGCCACGAGGCCGGGATCCGACACCGCGAATGCCCCGCCCGGCGTCTCCACCACCCCGATCTCGAAGAACCACCGGACTACGTCGGTCGACCCGAGCATCAACTCCACGGCCACCGTGACCCGCCAGTAGTCCTCGCCGACCTGCTCGGCGGCAACCGAACTTGCGGACAACACGCGCACGCTCCCCGACACGGTCCGTGACCGCATCGCAGGAGACGCGAGGGCGCTACCCGCACTCTCCTGATCGCTTGCGGTGAGGGCTACTCGAACCGCCCACTCCGCGGACCCGAGTACGACAGCCGGAGCATCCCGTGGCCGGCCCGCTTCCGCGACACCCGACGTCGCCTGCGACCCGGTCGGACGTGTCAG
>JAPKDO010000041.1 GCA_028822535.1 Acidimicrobiales bacterium | reverse complement strand
CCGTTCGCGAGCGCCCGATCGAGCGACGGCGACCGCGTGTTCGAGCGCGGGTCGCAACAGGTCACGACTCTCGGCGAACCAGCCGCCCGGCCCAAGCGTGGTGTGACTGTCAGGCGCCAGCGGGCAGTTCCTCGACCCCGGCGTCGGAGTTGCACCAGTGGCACACGACCGCCTCGATGGTCTCGGCCAGCGTCTCGGTGTCCTCGACCTCGAGTTCGCCGCCCACCGTGTAGTGGTGGAACGCCTTCTCGGTCCGCGTGGCGGTCACGTCGAAGCGGGTGAGGTTGCCACACGAGTTGCAGCGATAGCGCGTCACGGGCGCAGCCCTCGACAGGAGAACGTCATGCGCCGGAGCGTACCCGTACCTCGGCGGTCGCCCGACCCTCAGGCGTCGCTCGGTCCATCGCCGTCGTCCGGAATCTTGGCCAAGGCATCCACCAGCCGACGGATCAACCGTTCCCAGGGCTCGGCCGACGGCTGTTCGGCGTCGATGGCCCCGAAGAACAGGAACCCGAAGCCGACGGCATGACAGAAGCGGACGATCGCCGCGGTGTCGAGCGACTCGTGCACGAGGCCGGCCGACTTCGCGGCGTCGACGAGTGCAGCGAAGGTCTCGGCCCGCTGTGCGACGAGGCCACGCATCAACTCGGCGACCTCGGGATCGCGGCGGGCGGCGACGAATGCCTCGAGCAGCAGTGCCTGGCCCTCGTCGAAGGGATCGGTCACCAGATGCGAGCCCACGGTGGTGAGTACGTCGGTCACCTTGCCCTCGAACCGATGCTCTGCGAAGAGTTGGTCGAGTTCGCCGTGACTGTGCGCCTCGATCGCAGCGAGGAGCAGATCTGCCTTGCCCCGGAACCGGCCATAGATCGCCCCGGTCGTGAAGCCGGCGCGACGAGCGATCTCCTGCACGCCGGCACCGTCGTAGCCCTTCTCGGCGAACACGGCAGCCGCCGAGGCGATGAGTCGATCCCGAGTCGGATCGTCGCCGATGCTGGGAACGGCCGCCGGGTCACTCATGTGACGACAATAACGCCCGTTATCCCCCGGAGCAACGACCGGCCGCCGACGACGCTCGCTCGCCCGACCCAACGCGGGGTCAGGTCGATACGACGATCAACCGCTCGAGCGTCGACGCCGCTCGTCCGGTGTCGAGCGCTTCGGCGGCCGCCGCCACACCGGCGGCGAGCGAGTCAGCGACGCCCGCCACGTACAGGCCGGCGCCCGCGTTCATCGTCACGATGTCGCGCGCCGGTCCAGCCGTGCCGGCGAAGACGGAGCGAGCGATGCGGGCATTGTCGTCCGGTGTCCCTCCCGGCATGTCCTGTTCGGCGACCACACCGAGTCCCACGTCGGACGGCGCCACGTCGTAGGACCCGATGATCTCGCCATCTCGCACCTCACGTACGTGCGTGGGGCCCGACAGCGAGATCTCGTCGAGGTGATCGGCCCCGTGGACCACGAGGGCATGGTCTGCCGACCGGGATGCCAGGACGCCCGCGACGAGGTCGAGCAGCCGTGGGTCGCCGACACCGAGTACCTGTCTGGACACCTGGCCCGGATGCGACAGCGGGCCGAGCACGTTGAAGACCGTGGGAATGCCCAACTCGGCCCGGACCGGGCCGGCGTGGCGCATCGCCGGATGGAAGGCGCGAGCGAAACAGAAACCGACGCCCACCTCGGCGACGGTCGCCGAAACGCGCTCCGGCGACAACTCGTAGTTGACGCCGAGCGCGGCCAGAAGGTCGAAGGAGCCCGAGGTCGACGAGGCGCGCAGATTGCCGTGTTTGCAGACCGTCGCCCCGGCCGCTGCCGCCACGATGCTCGCCATCGTCGAGACGTTGAGGGCTCGGGTTCGGCGACGGGGGGAACCGCCGGTGCCGACGATGTCGATGGTGCCGGGCGGCAGCGAGAGCGGCGACGCCGCGTCGAGCATCGCGGCCACCAGCCCGTCGAGTTCTTCGACGGTCTCCCCTTTCTGACGCAGCGCGACGATGAACCCGGCCGTCTGCGCCGAGGTCGCCTCGCCGGCCAGCACGGCCGCGAGCGCAGCCGACGTTTCGGCCGCTCCGAGGTCTTGTCCGTCGACGAGTCGGCCGAGCAGCGCCGGCCACCCGCCGAACTCGTCGAGCGCGCCCATGGTCACGATGCCGCCCGGCGACGACGGCGGATGATCCGACGACGTTCGCTCTCGGTACAGCCGCCCCACACGCCCTCGCGTTCACGCACGCCGAGCGCATGCTCCAAGCACGACTCCCGGACGGCACACGCGTTGCAGACCGACTTGGCCGGATCCGCCTCGTCGTCGGTCGCAGGGAAGAAGATGAGCGGGTCGAGACCGCGGCACGCGGCGCGGCTGTTCCAGGGGGTCGTCATCAGGGGCTCCGTCGGGATTCTTCGTCACGCAATCGCCGGTGACGGGGGACGCCCCCAGCGGTGCGCCGACCCTTGCACCCGACCCCCGCTGATGCAAGAGAGCTTTCGCTCACCCCAATCGGGGTCGAATCCCTACAGGCCGCGCTGTTCGTCGAGCAGCAATCGCGCCACGGCGTCAGCTGGGTAACGGCGATGACCGCCCGGCGTCCGGATGCTCGGAATGCGACCACGCGTCGCCCAGTCCGTCACGGCGCGCTCGGAGACCTCGAAGAGGAGGGCCACCTCTCGGGTCCGCAACAGGCGTCCGCTGAGAGCGTCGGCCTCGACACCACGCAGCAACTCCTGGACCAGACGCTGTCGCTCCGTCTCACTCTTCGTAGTCGTCATACTCCCGAGAGTACAGAGAAGTCAGAACTACTGCAAGTGTGTGTTCGATCACGGAGCGTACCGACAACCCGGAAGTATCAGCGGGCCTGGCACTCGAACCAGCAGCGACGGCGAAATCGGGGATGCTGAACCCGCCGTACCGAGCCCTCAATCCCGCAGGTCTGTCAAGAGTTCTTGCATCGTCTCCGCGCGCAGCGCGGTTGCGTGATCGTATTCCGGATGGGTCAATGCCAAGGTCACCGGACCGGCGGCGAAGGCGTCGATCTGGTCGGCCGACAGCCGGAAATGGAGGTAGTGCACGGACGCCGTGGTCTCGTCTCGTGTGAGGTTCGCGGCGTGTGCGTCCTCGGGGGTCGCGGCGACCTCGATGCACTCGTCACCATCGCCGATGCGCAGCACCAGGGCTCGTTCGATCCCCACCAGCTTCGGGAGCCACGATCGCAGATCCGCGTCGGTCGTCAACTCGATGAACAAGGTCATCGCGAGCTCCCCCGGTTCGGGGACGAGCGGGTTGTACGTCCGCAACTCGATCTCGATCGCCTCATCCGTGAGCAGCCGCTCGACCCGGGCCATCTCCTGGATCTGGAATCGGATGGTCTCGCGGTTCTCGAACACCACGGTGACGAAGGGACCGAGACCGACTCGGCGTCGCGCTTTGAGATCGATCACCTGCGCACGGAAGTCCTGACGTTCGCGCTCGTAGGCGCGAAGGTCGGCGATGTCGTCGAGCGTGAGCTTGCGGCTCATGGGGTTCCTCTCCAGATGACGGTCGGGGTGCGGACGCGGAAGGGGCCGGGCGCGAGTGCCCGGCCCCCTCGACGAACCAGTGCTTACGAGACGTTCTCGAGGCCCTGCTGGAAGCGGCCGGCGTGGCTCTTCTCGGCGCGGGCGAGCGTCTCGAGCCACTCGGCGATCTCGACGAAGCCTTCGTCGCGAGCGGTCTTCGAGAAGCCCGGGTACATCTCGGTGTACTCGTACGTCTCGCCGGCGATCGCCGACTTGAGGTTGTCCTCAGTGGGGCCGACGGGCTCGCCGGTGGCGGGATCGCCGACCTCGGCGAGGAAGTCGAAGTGACCGAACGCGTGGCCGGTCTCGCCCTCGGCGACCGAGCGGAACAGGGCGGCGACGTCGGGGTAGCCCTCGACGTCGGCCTTCTGCGCGAAGTACAGGTAGCGGCGGTTGGCCTGGCTCTCGCCGGCGAAGGCCTCCTTGAGGTTGGATTCGGTCTGGGAGCCCTTGAGCTCGGCCATGGGTATTGCTCCTTGTGTGTCGCTTTGCTTGGTGATTGTGAACTGGGAATGGTCTAGGCGGCCTGGCAACCGCGGCACGTGCCGCGAAACACGATCTCGGTCGCGTCGACGGCGAATCCGAAGTCGTTGTCCTCGGCCAGGGCCACGCCCGGGAACTCGGTCTCGAGATCCTGGACCGAACCGCATCGGTCGCACACGAGATGATGGTGCTCGTCGACATTGGGGTCGAATCGCGCCGAGCCGGTGCCGACGTCGAGTTGGTGCAGTTCGCCCATCTCGGCCAACTCGTGAAGTGTCGCGTACACGGTGCGCAGGCTGACCGAGGGCATGTCGACGACGATTCGGGCGTGTACTGCTTCGGCCGTCGGATGCGTCGGATCGTCGTGCAGGGCGCGGAAGATGCCCTCACGCTGGGGCGTCACCTTGCGCCCGGACGCCCGGAAGGCGGTGACGAGTTGGTCGGGGCTACGCATCTCCCGATCGACCATAGGCCACTTTCTGCTGATCGACAACGATTGTCGATCAGCGTCGGTCGTCCCGCTCGGGCACGTGGACCTGCAGTGCCGCTGGCCGCTTGCCGACCAGGAAGGCTCGCGAACCATCGAACGTCTCCCCGTCGGCCGCCAACCGGCTGCGTCCGCCGTCAGCACATCGGATCGACACGCTGTTGGCCAGTCGACGCTCGTAGACGGTGCTGCGAGCGAGCGCTCCGAGCAGTACGGCCACCACCAGGCGTGCTCTCGAGAGCGGCGCCGTCGCGTCGATGAGACGGACGTCGAGGAGCCCGTCGACGAGATCGGGACGTGTCGAGGGTGCGAATCCGGAGGGCTCGTAGCCCCCGTTGCCGAAGAACACCATCCACACCCGCCGGTCGACGCCGTCGATCGTGATGTCGACCGACCGGCTCCGACGCAGCACTCGCAGCAACGCCACGACCATCGCCGGCCACTTCCCGAAGCGGGACTCGAGCCGCTCGCGTTCGTCGACCAGCTCCGAGTAGCTCCCGATGCTGGCGTTGTTGAGGAACGGACGGTCGTCGATGACCCCGACATCGATGGCGACCACCTCGCCCGCCTGCACGGCGGCGACCGCGTCGTCGAGACTGTCCACGCCGAGATCGCGTGCGAAGTGGTTGAGCGTCCCGCCGGGGAACACCACCAGCGGTACGCCGGCGTCGAGCGCAGCCCGCGCCGCGAGATTGACCGTGCCGTCTCCGCCCACCACGCCGAGCGCGACACCGTCCGCGGCGGCCCGGTGCACCAGGTCAACGAGGTCGTCACCCGACGTGGGGTCGCATCGACGGATGGTCGCCCCCGGCAGCCGATCGGCGATGGCCTCGATCATGTCGGCGCCGGACCCCGACCCCGATGCCGGGTTCGCCACCACGACGAGCCCCGTGCCGTCGGGAAGCGGATCGACGCGGCGGCGCTCGGCAACGGTGACGCCACGGGCCGGCGAATCGTCCACCCGCGGGTACATGCCCACGGTGGCGAGGGTGGCGAGGGCCGTCACGACGGCATCGCCGGCGCGAGTCCTGCGCCAGGCGGCGTACGCGGTCGCGCCGGTGAGCGCCGCGGCTCCCGCCGGTCCGGGCGACTCGACAGCAGCGGCAACACCGATCGCCACGGCCAGCGCCCCTGGACCGGGCCGCTCGCCGCGACGAGAGACGGCACGGACCACGACGACAGGAGCGGCGCCGAGCGACGCTCGAAGGAACGTCCGACGGAGCGTGCGTCGATGCCGGGGAGCGGGAAGCAGGCGGACGGCGATCGACGGACGCTACACACCGCCGACTGGCCGGCGGGAGCGTCGGGGCCCGGGAACGTGGTCGCGAGATCGTGTGCTACGAATTCTGGCCATGTCTGACTACGAGATCCCGAAGCCCGAGCCCAAGGAGATCGACTCCAAGATCTGGCTCGAGGTCAAAGACGTGATGGACCGCGCCACGCTCAAGGGCCACCCGTACACGCGCCCGGACGGCGAAGACGAGCGCTGCGACAACTGCCTCTACTACCTCGACACGGACGAGGAGATCTCCTACTGCTGGCACCAGACCCTGCGCATCCTCGTGGGCGGCGACTGGTGGTGCCAGTGGTGGGAAGAGCGCGACGACTGAGCCATCGCTGACCGCGACGCGGCACCGCCCTACCCGTTCGCCGGCGCTCCCGACGGCAGGTTCGTCCGCGTCAACTCGTCGGGAGCGGGCGGGCGAAACTGACCTCGTGGCCGTCGGGGTCGCTGATGTGGAAGTAGCGCTCACCCCACGGCGCATCCGACGGCGCCATCGTCGGTGACAGCCCGGCCGCGAGCGCTCGCTCGTGAACGGCGTCGACATCGTCGACGTGCACGACGAAGCGACCCCATGACACCTCGACGACATCGACGGCCTGCAGGTTCAAGAAGTTCGGGCCGATCCGGTAGCTGATGAAGCCGGTCTCGGGAGTGCCGTGTGCGATGTCCTCGAATCCGATCGACGTGTAGAACGCGTGCGATGCGACGAGATCGGTGCAGCCGAGGGTCACCGCGTTGATGGATTCGAGTCGACCGGTCACGACACGACACCGTAGGACCGCAGCGCAGCGCGCACCTGCTCCTTGGCCGTCTCGAGATCAGGGACCACGGCATCGATCGCCTCGGTCCCCCGCAGGAACAGGAAATGGACCTCGCTGACGCTCCGGCCCGTGGCGGCTTCGACTGCGACGGCGTAGGCCGCGCCCTGGGGGGCGTACCGCTCGAGGGCCGCACGCACCGCGGCGTCGTCGGGAACGGCGTCGGTCTTGTAGTCGACCACGACGAGACCGGCACCGTCCTCGAACAGGAGGTCGACGAACCCCTCGAAGAGGTCGACGGACCCCTTCGGCGCCGAGCCCGTGATCGCCTCGATGGGAGCGCCGACGTGGACCTCTCGCCACCAACGACCGCGCACGGCACGACGCACGAGAGCGCTCGTCGACGCCGACCGGGCCTTGGCCGTGATCTCCTCCACCGAGCCAACGACTCCTTCGACCTGGGCTTGCCAGGTCGCGAGCGAGTCGAGGTCTGCGCCGGCCTCGTCGGCGAGGTCGGCGTGTTGCAACACCGCGTGGACGGCGCTGCCGATCGACGTGCCCGCTCGACCCCGCCGCCACGGCTCGGACGTCGGCTCCGAGTGCTCGTCGTCGAGGACGGACGCATCCTCGGCGAGGTGACGGCTCAGCGCTGTCGCCGACACCGATCCGCCGGATGCGGCCCGGCCCACCACGCGCTCGCGAGCCGCGGTCCAGGCGGCGATCTCCTGCCTCCATGCCTGGGTCGCGCTGTCGGTCACGTCGCCGCCGACGGGGGTGACGGCCTCGATCGGTCGTGCTTCGTCACCCGAGTGGTCGGCTCGATGCGACGACGAACCGTCTCGACGTTCGAACGACGGCGCAGCATCGGCAGCGTCGTCGACCAGTCCGTCGAGGGCATCGGCGATCCGATGGGCATGACAGCCGATCTTGGACGTCGCCTTGTGATGCAGGCTGACGATCAGGTGGTCGCGTGCTCGGGTCAGCGCGACGTACAGGAGACGGATGCCCTCGTGTTCGCCCATCACATCCTCCACCGTGCGCCGTGCGTCGAACTGGGCGGTCTCGAGGCCCTTCTTCATCCGAACGTCGAAGCCGCCGCCGGGCCGGAACCGCACCGTCGCGCCGCGGGTCGAGCGAGGGAATCCGCCAGACAACCCGGACACCGCCGTGATCCCGAACTCGAGGCCTTTCGATCCGTGCACCGTCATGATGCGGACGGCGTCGACATCGGCCTCCGGCAGGACGGGAGTGGTGGCGCGGAGTTTGTCGTCGGCCTGGAGCGCAGCCCACCGGAGGAAGTCACGCAGACCGCCGGGGTCCGTGTCGGCGAACTGACGGGCGTGTTCGAGCACCACCCGATAGAGGCGCCACGCATCGCGGTGGCCGTCGGTGGCGAGTGCGGTCTCGAACAGGCGTCGGTCGCGGACGACCGCGTCGATGATCTCGGGCACGGTCTGGAACGGGCGCCGACGATGTCGATCGCGGAGGTCGACGAGGGCATCGGCCACCGGTCCGGGCGACACATCCTCGAGGCGTCCGCCGAGCACACTCCACGAGCCGCCAGATCGGCGCCAGGCCAACAGGTCGTCGTCGCCGCACCCATATGCCCGTGACCGGAGTGCGCCCAGCAGTGCGATCTCGTCGCCGGGGTCGTCGACCGCCCGCAGCACCGACAACAGTTCGCGCACCTCGGTCGTGGCATAGACGAGGCTCCCGGTCTCGAGGCGATACGGAACTCCGGCATCGCCCAACGCCCGGCGCAGATGCGACAACGACGTCCGACTCGGCAACAGGACGGTCATGTCACCCCACCGACATGGGCGGGGCGATGACCCCTTCGGCTCGACGAGCCATCCGTCGCGGTGAGCTTCCGCCAGGGCCTCGGCGATGTCGGTCGCCTCGGCGACGCGAAGGGTCTCGGCTCGCGATTCCTTCTCGGCGTGGCCGACGAGGAGGACAGCGGGACCGGGGTCGTCGACGATCGGCCCTCGCCAGGGAACGAGATCGGAGTACTCGGGTTGTGCGACTTCGCCGGACTCTGTTCCCCCTTCGTCCGGACCGATCACCTTGGGCGAGATGATCGTCCCGAAGACGGCGTTGGCGAAGTCGACGATCGGCGCCACAGTGCGGAAGTTGGTGTCGAGTCGGGTGGCGCCGCCGGGGTTCCGGCCTGCGGTTCGAGCGAACAGGTCGATGTCGGCGCGTCGGAAGCGATAGATCGACTGCTTGGGGTCGCCGACGAAGAACAGCCGGCCCTGTTCGACTTCGAGTTCGTCCCACGGACGGCTCGTGTCGTGTCCGGGATCTGCTGCGATCCGCACGGCGAGTTCGACCTGGATCGGGTCGGTGTCCTGGAACTCGTCGATCAGGAGGTGCCGGTAGCGATCGTGCATCCGGCGACGCACGCCCTCGTCGTCACGCAGGACCTGACGGGCGAGGACCAACAGGTCGTGGAACTGGAGGCGGCCCTCGGATCGTCGGGCCCGCGCCTCGGCGAGGGTGAACTCGACGACTTCGACCGACAGTCGCCGCACGACACGATCGGCGATCTCGGCCCGGGACTCGATCATTGCGTTGCGAGCAGCCGTCCAGATCTCGATGATCTCGGCTTTGCCTCCGCCAGGCCAGTTGGGGGCACGCCCGTAGGTCGTGCACTTCGGTGGCTCGGCAGCCACCTGGAGCATGGCGTACGGATCGTCGGCCGCGGCGATCAGCGGCTCGAGCAGCGGCCGCATGCGTTCGCGCACCCACACCTTCATCTTGTCGGTGTCGTCCTCGCACTCGACCGCGATGGCCTCGATCCGGTCGGCGGCGTCGAGGAAGGACTGGACCGAGATCGCCAGCGACGACTCGTCGACGACGAGTGAACGATCCTCGGTCAGGTCCACGTCGACCAGCAGGTCCCAGTTCTGGTCGAACGTGGCCGCAGCCCCCGCCAGGTGCTCCATGCGGATGTCGAGCGCGAGCGCTGCTGCGAGCGGAACGGCGAGATCGTCGTTCTCGAGGAGGCGCCGCACGAAGCCTGCCCACCGATCCTCGGTGCGGAGCGCGGAGGAGATCTCGTCATGGACCTCGACCCGCGGTGGCAGACCGGCTTCGATCGGCGAGGTCAACAGCAGTCGCTGCGCGAAGGCGTGCAGTGTCGAGATCGTGGCGCGGTCGAGCCCGTCGAGCGCCGAACGCGCCCGCTCGACGCCCTCGTCGTCGATGCCGTGGGAGATCCCCGACACCGGTCGCCCGCAGACCACGTCCTCCAGCGCCTCACGGACGCGAGCGCGTAGCTCGGCTGCGGCGGCCTCGGTGAAGGTGATCGCAGCGACACCCCCGACGTCGGCGCCGGCGAGGACGAGCGACACGAAGCGCCCGACCAACGACGATGTCTTCCCTGATCCGGCGCCGGCTTCGACGAACAAGGTGTGGTCGAGGTCGGTCACGATCCGTCGGCGGGCGGGAGCATCGGTCGGTTCCCGGGTCATGCGACACCTCCGGGGATCTCCGATGACACCAGGAACGCCGGCGAGCCTTCCTCGGTGAGCCGGACCAGATCGGCGAGTGCGGGGTCGGCGCGCACCCGCTCCCACTCCTCCTCACGATCGGCAGGGCAGATCGCGTTGAACTCGCAGAATCCACAGTTCTCGTTCGTCCCGACGAACCAGTTCTCCTCCCCGCTGTGGGCCGGGAAGAGGCCGTCGCCGACGCCATCGACGAGCACGCGCAGCGCGGTCCGGAAGAGGCGACGGTGGTCGGGGGTGATCTCGTAGCCGATGTGTGTCCCGGTGTGGCCCGGCTTGAGGAACCAGTACCAGGCGCTGGCCCGATCGACGCCCCGCTGGGCCGCCGCTGCCTCGGCGTAGGCGAGCAACTGGAGTCGGGTCCCGCCGTCGAGTGGGTCACCCCCGTCGGCGAGGTCCTTCTTCAGGGCCGAGTACGGCCCCGCGCTCGCGTACTTGTAGTCGTAGACGCGAACACCTCCGGGGACGACGTCGACGCGATCGGCTTGACCGGCGATCGGCACCGAACGACCGTCGTCGAGATCGACGAGGAGCGGGTCGACCCCGTCCCGACCGAACGTCAACTCGACTGCGACGGGCGTGGAGCGCGACGCATGGCGGACGAAGTCGTCGTGACGCAGCGTCGCCAACAGCACGTTGGTGATCTCGGCGCGATCGAACTCCCACCAGCGGGGGTGGCCGGTCAGCCCTCGCCGTTCGAAGTCCTGGAACTCCTCGGCTGCGATCTCTGCCAACCGCGACTCGGCCTCGGCACCCCACGACACGCCGGGAGACGGAACCGACTGCGCGTCGATCGCCTCCCCCACGAACCGCTCGAGGATCGCGTGCGCGAGCGTCCCCTTGTCGCGAGCCTGGAGCCGATCGACCTCCTCCGGTCGGTCGACCTCGCCGATGCCGAGACCGTGACGGAAGAACCACTTGCGTGGGCACGTGGCATAGGTCTCCATGCCCGTGGGCGACAGGTGCCGTTCCCCCGGCGCCAGCACGTCGACACCATCGCCGTCGAGGTTGCCGTCGAATCTCGTGAATGCGTCAGCCACCCGATGGCGCGCCAGGGTCGCTCCGGCGAGGAGAACGGGTTCGAGCACCGACGGGTGCGCATCGAACGGTCCCGCGGCGAGCGCGGCCATCCGATACTCGGATTCGTCGAGCGCGGGAGCACCGAGCGCGACGGATTCGGTGCTGTGGGCGTGGCTGTCGATCACTTCGACCCCCGGTACCGCCGCGCCCGAGATCAGGTCCTCGGAACGCGGTCGGTCCCCGGACATCGCCTCGATCGCATCCACCAGCCAACGGCTCGGGACCTGTCGACGACCGGATCGCTGGTCGCAACGGGCGTACGTCAGGATCCGATGCTCGGCCGCAGCGGCCAGCGACGTGGCGAGGGCGCGCCGTTGATCGAGCGTCTGGTCGTCGGCGACGGGCAGGCCCACGGCTCGGCGGAGCGAGTCGGACAGGAGCACGTCGTCGCGGCCGACGCGAGGCAGGTGTCCCTCGGCCAGGCCCACGATCGCGACGGCGGTCAACGGCACCACCGGTGGTTGGTCGAGCGTGGACACCAGCAGGCCTGCCCCCGAGCCTCCGCGCCTGGGCGCCGGCACCTCGAGGGTGGCGAGCACGGTGTCGAGCATCACGGCTCGACTCGGCGTCGGGTCGACCTCGTCGAGCGCGGCGAGCCTGCCCATCGCGGTGCGGATCGCGAGATCCGCATCGAGTTCGTGCGCCGGCCACTCCGTCCGGCGTGTCGACGGGCCACACAGATCGTCGAGCACGGCGTTGCACCACGCGGCGAGTCCGGCCCACGTGTCGGGGAACGCGTCGAGGAGCCGGGACGTCGTCTCGATCGCCACATCGATCTGGGCCAACTCCACCAACTCACGATCGCGGCCGTCGCGGCGGCGGGCTCCGCGTTCGGTGTCGTCGGCTGCGTCGACAGGATGCGCGGCCAACCACGTGCGACGGTTGGCGACGCGCTCGACCCAGTCCTGTCGCCCACCGATGACCCCGAGGCGCCGGGAGCGATGGTCGAGCGCCACCGATCGAACGACGGCCCCGTCGTCGCCGACGACGACACCGGAGGACCACAGGTCGACGACGCTCTGACGGGAGTAGCCGTGGAACCCGACGTCGAGCAGCGAGATCACGACACGACCAGGGGCCGTGTGCCCGAGCGATTCGGTGCTCGGTCCGGAGAAGGGGATGCCGGCCGACCGGAGGATGTCGGTGACCGCCCGCGCATAGGGCGCGCCGGCGGGATGGATGAGCCCCGTCGTGTGGAGCGGCGAGTCGTCGTCGACGGTGCGGAGGAGTTCGCGGACCGCGGCGCGGATCTCGTCGTCGACGTCGTTCGCACTGACGACCTTGGTGGGGGCCACCGGATCGGGTCGAGCGTCGTCGCCCGGCATGGCGCCACCGACGGCGACGACGGTCTCGATCGTCGCGTCGTCGACCGGGATCACACCCGTGAGCCCGGCCACGATCCTGACGTCGCCGACCGCGCCCAGCGCCCGGAGCAGCTCCACCGACGACCGATCGAGTCGATGGGGATCATGGACCACGACCGGACCGACTGCGACGAGCGCGTCCGGGTCGGATCCGAGTCGCCGGACCGCAGCGCGGATCACCTCGACACGACCGCCGATCCCGACGGTCGAACGAACGGCGTCGTGCAATCGGATGACCTCGGCGCCGAGACCGCCGTCCGCCGTGACCTGACTCCGTTCGCCGTCGGAGAGCGACGACATCTCCGACACGGTGCGAGCAAGCGTCTCCCATGTCGATCGGTGGTGCTCGATGCCTTCGAAACGTCCCGGTCGAGCCGCGAGTTCGGAGCGGATCGCCGCGAGCACGACCTCCCTGTCGACGCCGACGACAACGGAGCCGCCGAGCAGCGGCGCCGCGATCTGTTCGGCCAGCGCGTCGAGCGATTGGAACCCGACCATCGCGATACCGCCGGATTCGCGGGCCAGGGCTCGACGGAGGCGCACGCCTGCCGCCGGCGACGGGGTCACCACCGAGACCGGTCGCAGTGGATCCTCGCCGCGCAGGGCGTGGATCGTGTCGACCAGCGCCGCGAACGCCGCCGCTCCCCCGGGTACCCACGTCGCTTCGACTGCCATGTCCCGAACGTACTCGGGGGGTGTGACGACCCGACCCGCCCCGCCGCGCCTGCGCCGACGCGGGTCCACCCGATCGGACCAGAGCTCTGCCAGCATCCACTGGATGCACATCGGCGCCGCAGACCAGCTCGCCGCCATCGCGGACGAGTACTGGGACGGGGTCATGGCCCACGCCCCGTTCGTGGCGACGACCTTCGGCGACCACCGCTTCGACGACCGGGTTCCCGACCTCTCCGCCGACGGACTTGCAGCACAACATCGCTTCGCCAGGACCCTCGCAGTTCGCACGCAGGCGATCGATCCCGAGGCCCTGACCGCCGGCGAACGGGTGACCCGGGCGCTCCTGCTCGATGCGTGCGACACCACGGTCGAGGAGATCGAATCGGCCGAGATCCAGCTGTCGTCCGACGGCTTCACGGCCTACCCCATCTCCCTGCTACGCGGCGCTTCCCGGCGCAGCGCTCCCGACGCCGCGAGCGCCGACGCGCAGCTCCAGCGCCTGCCGCTCCTCCCCGACGTGCTCGACGACGTCATCGCCCACTGGCGCGCCGGCGCCGAACGTGGCTGGATTCCGGCATCGACGATCGTCGCCCGAACCGCGACGATGGTCGACGCCTACCTCGCCGGCCCGGTCGACCAGGACCCGTTCGTGCAGCTCGGCTTGCCCGACGGCTGGAGCGGCGAAGCGGCGTGGAGAGCTGACGCCGCCGCTGCGGTCGGAGAACACGTACGACCCGCCTACGCACGAGTCGCCGACGCACTACGCGATCTCGAGGAGCGAGGTCGTGACGACGACCATGCCGGGCTGTCCCACGTGCCCGGTGGCGACGCGCTGTACGCCTCGCGAGCGCGGCGAGCGACGACGACGACGCTCTCTCCGGAGGCGATCCATCAGATCGGCATGGACGAGCTGACCGAGAAGCTTCCGGCAGAATGGGCGGCGGTCGGCCACCGTGCCGTCGGGATCTCGTCCCGCGACGAGCTCTTCGCACACCTCCGATCCGATCCGTCCATGAAGTACGGATCGGCCACCGAGATCATCGAGGCCGCCACGGCCGCCATCGCTCGGGCGGTCTCGGTCGCGCCGGACTGGTTCGCTCACCTCCCGACGACCGACGTCGTCGTCGAGGCCGTGCCCGACTCACTCGCGCCTGGCTCACCTCCCGCCTACTACGGCGCACCGCCCGCCGATGGCTCGAAGCCCGGCGTGTACTTCGCCAACACCCACGAGCCGACACGCCGAAACCGTTTCGAGGCCGAGGTGTTCGCCTTCCACGAGGCGGTGCCGGGCCATCATCTCGAGCGCGCCAGCGCAGTGGAACTCGACGTCCCCATGTTCCAGCGACGCGGCGGCTACATGGCGTACAGCGAAGGCTGGGGCCTCTACACCGAACGACTGGCCGACGAGATGGGCATCTACTCGTCCGATCTCATGCGTCTGGGCATGCTCTCGGCCGATGCGTGGCGATCGGCACGTCTCGTCCTCGACACCGGCCTCCACGCCATGGGCTGGACGCGCGCCCGGGCGATCGAGTTCATGACCACTCACGTGCCGATCGCCCACGATGAGGCGGCGGTCGAGGTGGACCGCTACATCGGCATGCCCGGCCAGGCGCTGTCGTACAAGATCGGCCAACGCGAGATCTTCCGACTCCGCGACGATGCCCGCGCCCGTCTCGGGGACCGGTTCGACGTCAAGGGGTTCCAACATGCCGTTCTGGAACACGGTGGCGTGACGCTCGGGATCCTCGGCGACCTCGTGGACGCGTGGGTCGCAACGTCGCACGACGCGTGACCCGTCCTCCCCTCTGCACATGACCGTGGGACCATTCGACCGGGGCACCAGCCTCGCTGCGCTCGCCGACGAGACCTTCGATGTGCTCGTGATCGGTGGCGGCATCACCGGCGCCGGCGTCGCCCTCGACGCCGCAAGCCGCGGGCTGCGAACGGCGCTCGTCGAGAAGGGCGACTTCGCGTCCGGGACCTCGTCGAAGTCGTCGAAGATGGTCCACGGCGGCCTCCGCTACCTGCAGCAGGGCGATGTCCGGCTGGTCTACGAGGCGCTCCGTGAGCGCCAGCGGCTGCTGCGGAATGCCCCGCACCTGGTGGGCGTGTTGCCGTTCCTCATCCCGATGTTCGGCAAGGACGGCGTCATCCATCCCAAACTCGCCCGAGCCCTCGGTTCGGCGATGTGGATGTACGACCTGACGGGCGGCGCCCGGATCGGGAAGTTGCACAAGCGCATCTCGGCCGAGGAGACGATGGCGCACATGCCGACGTTGCCCCCGGGCCGCGTCGCCGCCAGCTACCTCTACTACGACGCCCGCGCCGACGATGCGCGACTGACCATGACGATCGCCCGCACCGCGGCCGTGCGACACGGCGCCGTCTGCGTCAACCACGCGCCGGTCGTCGAACTGCTCCGTCGTGGCGTGCACGTCACCGGCGCCGTCGTCGAGGCGCACGGACGACGGATCGAGGTCCGCGCCAAGCAGGTCGTCAACGCCACCGGCGTGTGGGCCGACGAGGTCCGCACCCTCGACGAGGGCCGCGACCCCGACACCATTCGACCGGCGAAGGGCATCCACCTCACGGTGCCGTGGTCGCTGGTGCGCAACGACATCGCCGTCGTCGCCCCCGTCCCGAAGGACAAGCGGTCGGTCTTCGTCGTCCCATGGCCCGCCGCGCCGGGGCACGATCCCGAGTTCACCTACATCGGAACGACCGACACCGACTACGACGGGCCGCTCGACGACCCGCAGTGCACGCCCGACGACATCGCCTACCTGCTGCGGGCGATCAACCACTCGACCACGACCACGATCACCGAGGCGGATGTCGTCGGCACCTGGGCCGGGCTTCGTCCGTTGGTCAAGCCCACCGCGGACTCGAGCGGTCGGACCGCCGATCTGTCCCGCCAGCACTCGGTCACCGCGTCGACGTCGGGGATGATCACGGTGACGGGCGGCAAGCTGACGACCTACCGCGAGATGGCAGCGGACACCGTGGATGCGATCGCCGAGCGGCTCGACCTGCCGCGGGCGCAGCGGAAGTCACGCACGAAGAAGCTTCGGCTGCTCGGCACGGAAGGGTTCGACGCGGATGCCACCGGCCGCGCCGGCCACCTGCATCGTCGTTTCGGCGGCGAGACGCGCCTTCTCGAAGCGATGATCGAACGAGACGCAGCGCTCGGCGAGCCGCTGGTCCCGGGTCTCCCCTACCTCCGGGCCGAGGCCCTCTACGCCGCCCGGTACGAGATGGCAGCCACGCTCGACGACGTCCTGAGCCGCCGGACCCGATCGCTACTCCTCGCCCGCGATGCCGCGGCGGCAGTTGCGGACGACGTCGCCGACCTCGTGGGCGACGAGCTCGGCTGGGACGAGGCGACGCGCAAGCGCGAGGTCGACTCGTTCCGTGCCAAGGCGACCCAGGAGCGCGACCCGCTCGAGCTCGTCGACCTCCCCGACTGACCCGCCGCACAACTGTCCGGACCGGACCGAAACTGCAGGCGCGGACCGTTGTGCCGCCGTCAGCAGGATTTCCGACCGAACCTGCGACAACTGTCCGGACCGGTCAGTTGTCGGCGTGGGGGACGGCGAACCGGCGGGTGGGCGGGTCACCCCGACTCGGCGGGCGTCGTACAGTGGCGCCCCGTGCCGACCCCTTCCGAGCTCCCACCCGCCGGTCCTGGCGCCCCGACCCCGCCCATCGAGATCAGCGGCGGCGCAGCCGACGCAACGGCCCGTCTGGGCACGATGGTGCCGGTCCCCGATCCGCTGATCGACCGGCTCCGCAAGACCGACGCCGAGGTGTCGACCGACCATGCCGTCCGGGCCGAGGCCAGCCGCGACTGGTGGCCCGGGGCGATGCTGTGGGCCACCGACGGTGACGTCCCCGGGCTCGCCGGGGTCGTCGTGCGACCGACCGACGCCGATCAGGTCGGGGCCGTCCTGCGTCTGTGCAACGCGGCCAAGGTGCCGGTCACCGCGGCCGGCGGGCGTTCGGGCGTCTGCGGCGCATCGGTTCCCGCGTTCGGGGGCGTGATCCTCGACACCACCGCCCTCTCCGGTGTGACCTCGATCGACGAGGAGTCGATGGTCCTCGACGTCGCTGCCGGGACGTTCGGCGACCACCTCGAGCACGACCTCCGCGAGCGTGGGCTCACGCTCGGGCACTGGCCGCAGTCGGTCGCACTGTCGACGGTCGGCGGCTGGCTCGCCTGCCGCGGGGCCGGCCAACTCAGCAACCGCTACGGCAAGATCGAGGACATGGTGCTCGGCCTCGACGTCGTGCTCGCCGACGGCACCTCGATCACGACCGGCGGGGCGCCACGCGCCGCCGTGGGCCCCGATCTGAACCAACTCTTCGTAGGATCCGAAGGAACGCTCGGCGTGGTGACCGGTGCGCGGCTCCGACTCCATCCGGCACCGACGCACGAGCGCTGGTCCGCCTATTCGTTCGCGGACTTCGGCGCCGCGAACGACGCCTGCCGCCGCATCATCCAGCGGGGTGCGACCCCGGCCGTGCTCCGGGTCTACGACGCGATCGAAGCCGACCGCAGCTATCAGACCGGCGACGTCGCCGTGCTCCTCGTGATGGACCAGGGCGATCCGGTGGTCGTCGATGCAGCGATGACCGTGGTCGAACAGGTCTGCGGTGACCCCGAGGTCGGCGCCTCGAACCTGGATGACGGTCTCGTCGGCCAGTGGTTGAGCC
>JAPKDO010000355.1 GCA_028822535.1 Acidimicrobiales bacterium | reverse complement strand
GGCGGTAGTGGGCGAAGCGGCCGCGGTAGTCGTCGAGCGTGGTCATCTCGAACTCGGGCTGGACGACCCGCCCGATCTCCTCGCCCTGGCCGTACCCGCCCTGTCCGTACTCGTAGAGGTAGTCCCCGGCGCACAGGATGGCGTCGAGGTCGTTGCGCTCCGCCAATCGGGCATACGCGTTGAAGTAGCCGCCCTCGTAGTTGGAGCACGAGACGAGTCCGAGCCGCAGACGATCGACCGTCTGTCCAGCAGCCGGCGCGGTCTTGGTGCGACCGACGAGGCTCGTGACGCCGAGCCCGACGAATCGGTACCAGTGATAGGCGAACGGGTCGAGTCCTTCCGCGACCACCTTGACCACGTGATCGTCGTCGGCGGTGGCGTCGACCGTGCCCGATCCGACCACGTCGGTGAACGCGTCGTCGGTGGCGATCTCCCACGTGACCGGGATCGCATCGCCGCTGGCATCGGGCGGGGTGATCCGGGTCCACAGCACCACCGTCGAATCGGTGGGGTCACCCGAGGCCACACCGTGGTGGAACGGAGCGAACGCGTCGTCCTGGGCTGCGGCCGGTCGCACACCGCCCACGGTGATCAGCGCACCAGCAGCGCCGGCTGCGCCGGTCAGCCCGGCGCGACGGAGGAAGGTACGCCGGTCGTAGGTCGCAGACATTCCCGAACGGTAGGTCGGATCGTCCAGCGTCGCGCCAATTCCGACGCCCGAGTCCGGCGTCCGGGTCACGCCCCGCGCACCAGTGGTCCCAGATGCCGTCGGAGGGTGTCCTCGATCTCGGCGTCGTCGAGATCGAGCGCGGTTTCGGGGAGGAGCACGAACGAGATCGCGAGGCGCACCAGCAACTCGGCTCGCGCGGAGACATCGTCGGCGTCGAGCGCTGGTCGACGGCGCGTCGCCTCCGCCACGATCTGGTCGCAGGCGGCGGCCACGACGGGGCCGCTGTCGACCGTCACGAGTCGCAGGAGCAGCGGCTCGGTGCGGAGCAGGTCGCCGAAGGTGCCGAGCCGGACGATGCGCAACCCGGCGGCGAAGGCAGCGACGACTTGGTCCTCGAGGTCGTCATCCGCGCCGACCGCGTGCGCCAATGCCGAGAAGAAGCGTCGACACTGTGCGGCGATGGTGGCACTGATCAGACCATTGCGGTCGGCGAAGCGCCGGTAGATCGTGCTGCGACCGACGCCGCTCGCAGCGGCGACGTCGTCCACTTCGAGCCCGGAGAGACCGTGCTCGGACAACAGCGAGGACGATGCATCGAGGACGCGGCCGTCGACGTCGTCGCCTGCCTGGGGCACCGCGAGCGCGACCAGCAGCGCGTCGACGTCGACACGAGTCGGGGTCTTGGGCACGTCAGACCGCGGGCGGCGGAGCGGCGATGGAGCGCATGCGACGGATCGACCGCAGGTAGGGACCCCGCGTGAGTTGCTGGGGCAGCACCTGGCCGGCGTTGCGGACGGTGAGGGTCAGCGCGGCGAGCGCCGCTTCGTCGGCCAACGTCCACGGGATGCCGAACCGTTCGCGCACGATCGGGGGCAGCCCACCGAGCGCCATCGTCCGCATGACCGGCGTCATCACCGCGTCGAGCGCCTCGGGACGGCCCGGTCGTGACACGCCGCTGTGCAAGGCAAGGTCGACCGCTCGCTCCGCCGTCGGGGTCAGCTCGAGTTCGTTGTGGCAGATGTCATCGAACCGGGCGCGGAAGGCGCGGTAGTTCGCCGGAACCGGACGATCGCTGACGCCGTAGCGCCGATACCAGGTCACCGTCTCCTGGTAGAGCTGCTCGCGACGGCGGCGGCCGAGGCCGCGGTGGTTCCACCGGTCGACGGTCTCGAACATCTCCCAACTGAACGTGGCATGGGCCCACCAGAACGTGTCGGGTTCCAGTGCGTGATAGCGCTCACCGCGGGCATCGGTGCCCGTGATGCCGGTGTGATAGTCCCGGATCTGCAGCCCACGCTCGTCGGCGTCGGGTGCGAAGATCGTCGCCCAGATCTGCGGAACCGAGCGGTAGATCCGATCCCAGGGCTCGTCGAAGAACGCCGAGTGGTCCTCGACGCCTCGCCCGAGGTGCGGGTACATCAGCTGCAGGATCCCGGCACTCAGTCCACTGAACGCGGACCGCCAGTCGCCGGCGACATCCCACAGGATGGACTTCGGGCCGAGCGGCGCTCCGGGAGCGACATCGGCGACGGGGGACGCCAGCGTGCGGGACACACGATCAGTCTATGTCCCACCGATCCGAGCTTCGCCACCCACTCGAATCTCCCAGTGAGAAAGGCTCGGTAGCCGGGCCCTTCTCACTGCGATTTTCCGGGAGTGGGTGAGATCCGTCCGGCGTCGCGGTCGCGATCGTTCCGGGACCGGTTGCCGACGGCACGACCGTGCGTGTTGTGGTGGCCGCCGTGGCTTGCGCGGTCAGGTCCGCGATCAACGGGTCGATCACCTGGCGAGTCTGTCCGATCGACCCACTGGGCCAGCCTGGGGTCAGGAGGCGCGCGACGCCGGGAGGCGGTCGCTCAGCGAACCACTCTCGCCGAAGAGTTCGTCACGCCACTCGGCGACCAGGTCGTCGGTCGGGTGGTCGTCCGGGTGGAAGTCGCTGCGCTGGTAGTCGTGCAGCTGAGCGATGATGTCGCGACTGACGAACGGGGTGTGCCGGAGTCGCTTGAAGCTCCGCCAGACCTTCCTCGGGCTCCGACGGGCAACGGGGTCGCGCAGCATCGACAGGAGCGCCATGAGGGCGATCCCCAACGGGAATCCGATGTTGAAGATGGTCATCGTGATCTTCCGCATCCGCTCGGTCCCACCCACGTGGCGGTACACGTCGAATGCGACGGCCTTGTGCTCCGACTCCTCGAGCGCATGCCACACGAAGAGATTCCGCACCTCGTCGTGGGCAATCATGTCGCGCGCCTCGGGCTTGGTGAGGAGCGTGTGGGCGAGCGTTGCCGTGTAGTGCTCGAGTGCGGCGGTGGCGGCGAGGTTCGCCTTGGCCGGTAGGACCCGCTCACGGAATCGCAGGCCCATGTCGGTGAACCGTTCGATCCGCTTGGAGGGGTAGCCCAGCTCGTCGAGGCGGGCGTTGAACTGCCGGTGCTCCCGGCCGTGGATCGCCTCCTGACCGATGAAGCCCTTCACCTGCTCCTTGAGCTCGGGATCGTCGATCTGGTCGCGGAAGTTGCGGACCGAGCGCACGAAGAAGTCCTCGCCATCGGGGAACACCGATGACAGGGAGGCGATGATGTGACTCATGATGATGTCGTCGTCGGCTGCGAAGTGCTTGGGCAGGTCGGCGATCGAATACTCGAACGAGATCCGGCGCGTCGGCACGCTGCGGGTCGGGGCTTCTTCGGTGACGGTCATGACGGGTCTCCTGGCGGTTGGACGAGAAGGAACGATTCGATGGCCGAGAGCGCCGCGGCGGCGAGACGCTCGTCGGAGGTGACGAAGCCATCGAGCTCCCGACGGCGGTTGAGGCCGTCGGTCACGAGATCGATGAACTCGATGGCCGCTTCGGCGTCGACGTCGGCGCGGACGAGACCGGCCTCGACCGTGGCATCGAAGATCGGGGTGAACGCATCGACGATCCGGCGGTTGATGCGCCGCTGGGTCTCGCGTCCGTCGTCGGTGGTCGATGCCGCACGGAACACCGACAGCACCCGGAGGTCGCTGACGACGACGAGTTGGTACAGCAGCTCGCGCACGACGCCCTCGATCGGCGTCCCGAGATCGATCTCGGCGGCGAGC
>JAPKDO010000354.1 GCA_028822535.1 Acidimicrobiales bacterium | reverse complement strand
CGTGCTCGGACGATCTGTCGGATCCGGACAAGTCGGATCTGGGTGGATTGACGGCCGCGGAGTGGTCGATCGTGAAGCACGACGGCAAGACCTGTGATCAGGACGACCCGGACGGCAAGGGCGACGACGACAAGAAGGACGACAAGTGCGTCGCCTACGACTTCCTCTACACCAACGGTGCACGTGACACCGGCGAATTCTGCGACGGCAACACGGTCACTCGTGACGATGTCCCGGATCTGAATGCGGTCGAGTTGCACATCTCGTGCTCGGACGACTTCAGCGATCCGGCGAACCCCGACAAGTCGGACCTGGGCGGCCTGGTCGTCGACCAGTTCTCGATCGTGAAGCACGACGGCAAGACCTGCGGCTCGCCGATCGAGGAGCCCCAGCAGACCATCACCTTCACGTGCGATTCGCTGACCATCGCTGGGGACGTGCCCGTGCAACAGATCCGTCTGCTCTACGCCGATGGCGGCGAAGAGGTCATCCAGGCCGGCGGCCTCACCGATCTGACGGTGTCCTCGCCCGATCGGGTGATCGTGGCCGCCGTGGTCGACGGGGTCACCGTCGGGTCCGACGTAGTCGACTGCGAGCCGACGGAGCCGGACGTTACGTTCGACTGCTCCGTCGCCGTCATCGACGCGCCGGACGGCGTGGGCTCGGTGACGGTCGCGTTCACGAACGGCTCGATCCTGGAGATCGATGGCGGCTCGGCGACCGAGCTGACGATCGACAGCCAGTTCGACATCGAGTCGGTCACGGTGCAGGGCACGACGTTCGTCAACCCGACACCTGGATGCGGTCACAGCTCGTAGTCCACGACTGACCCGGCTCCGGGGTCCGGGCTGTCGCTTCGGCGGCACCTGCGACCCCGGCGCTGGCGTCGAACGCCACCGGGTGACCGTGGTTCGGGACCCTTGCGGGGTGGCATCCCACCCCGACGGCGGTTCTCCCGTGAAGGGTCCTCAGCGAGGAGTCACGGAGGCCGACCCCGGTTCGTGGTCCCCACGGACCAGGGTCCGGTACAGGTCGGCGTAGAGACCGGCATCGCGACGCAGTTCGTCGTGGGTGCCGGACTCGACCAGCTGACCGTTGTCCAACACGAGGATCTGGTCGGCGTCGATGATCGTCGACAGTCGGTGGGCGACCACCAGGGACGTACGACCCTCGAGGGCGTCGGCGAGCGCTGCCTGCACGGCAGCCTCGTTCTCGCTGTCGAGGTGCGAGGTTGCCTCGTCGAGGATCACCAGCGCCGGGTTCTTCAGCAGCATGCGGGCGATCGACAGCCGCTGCTTCTCGCCGCCAGACAACCGGTAGCCGCGGTCGCCGACGACGGTGTCGTAGCCCTCGGGCAGCGCAGCGATGACGTCGTGGATGCGCGCCGCGGCGCAGACCCGTTCGAGGTCGGCGGCCGTGGCGTCGGGATCGGCGTAGCGCAGGTTGCCGGCGATCGTGTCGTGGAACAGATGTGGATCCTGTGAGACCACGCCGATCGACCGGCGCAGGGACGACTGCGTGAGGTCGCGAAGGTCGTGGCCGTCGACGCGCACGGCGCCCGAATCCACGTCGTAGAGACGCGGCACCAGTGATGTCAGCGTGGTCTTGCCGGCGCCGGATGGACCGACCACGGCCACCAACTGACCGGGCTCGATGCTGGCGGTGACGCCTCGGAGCACGGGTCCCGAGGACGTGTCCCCGTCGGGGACGGCGCCGTCGAGTGAGGGAAGTGACACGTCCTCGGCCGTCGGGTAGGTGAACCACACGTCGTCGAACTCGACTCGGCCGCGGACGTCGACCAGGTCGACCGCGCCGGGTCGGTCGCGGATCGGGTTCTCGATGTCGAGCACCTCGAAGACCCGCTCGAAGCTGACGAACGCGGTCAGCACGTCGATGCGGGCGTTGGTGAGGGCGGTCAACGGTTGGTAGATCCGTTGGACCAGCGCGGCCAGCGCGACGAGGTCGCCGGTGCTGAGTTCGCCGTCGATCACCAGCGAACCGCCCCACCAGTAGACGACTGCGATGCCGAGGGCGCCGACGAACCCGAGCGTCGAGAAGAAGATGCGGCCCAACACCGCCGACTTGATGCCGGCATCTCGCACGCCGGCCGCGTCGTCGGAGAACTTCTCCGTCTCGCTGCCATGGCGACCGAACAGCTTCACGAGCATCGCCCCGGCGACACCGAACCGTTCGGTCATCGTCGAGTTCATCCGAGCATTGCGTTCCATCTGTTGACGGCTGATGTCGGCGAGTCGGGTGCCGACCTTCTTCGCCGGGATGAGGAACGCGGGCAGGAGCGCGACCGCCAGGATCGTGAGCCGCCATTCGAGGGCGATCATGGCGGCGAGGGTGGTGGCGAGCACGACCAGGTTCGACACGACCGAACCGAGCGTCCCGGTGAGGGCACGCTGCGCGCCGATCACGTCGTTGTTGAGCCGCGAGACGAGTGCGCCGGTCTGCGCGCGGGTGAAGAACGCCACCGGGAGTCGTTGCACGTGGTCGAACAGACGGACCCGCAGGTCGTAGATCAACCCTTCGCCGATCGTCGACGACAGCCAGCGTTCGGCCAGGCCGAGCAGGCTCTCGGCCAGCGCAGCGGTGATGGCGAGCACGGCGAGGAAGGTGAGGTAGCCACGGTCGCCGTCGGCGATGGCGCCGTCGATGATGCGACCGAAGATGAGGGGCGGCGCGAGCCCGAGGAGGGCGGCCAGCACGATCGCGGTCAGGAAGCCGATGATCTGGCGTCGATACGGCCGGGCGAACCCCCAGACTCGGCGAACGATGTGGCGGTCGATGCCGGCATCGTCGATTCCCTCGGTGTCCCGGGGAAGCATGTGGTGGGGCGGCTGGCGCATGACCGCAGGCTACGGGTGGCGCGGCGCCGCGCTCCCATGATGGTTGTACAGTCCCGCCGTCGGGCGCGGGCGGTGCCTGCGCGCTCTCTGGTGTGTTTGGAGCAAGTTCGTGAGTCGGATGCGAATCGTGGCGGCATCGGTGATCTCGGTCATCGTCCTCGTCGGAGTCATGCCGTCGTCGGTGGGGGCACAAGAAGAGTCGACGGCACGGACGCCGGAACAGCCCGGGACCGTCGCTCCGGACGATCGGCCGACCGGCCAGAGCGTCTCGCCGCGCACGGCACCCGAGGACGCCGAGGCGCCGCCGGCGGCCGAGGACGCCGACACGGTCGTCGTGACGTTCGCCGACGGCGCTGCTCGACCGAGCGAGGTCGAGGGCGAAGCCGTCCGCAGTGTCCCCGCCGCCGACCTCGCCGTCGTCGACGTGCCGGACGATCAGACCGCAGCTGACTTCGCCGCCGAGTTGTCCGCCCGAGGCGACATCGCCACCGCCGAGCCGAATGTGACCGCTTCCCGCTTCGAAGCGCCGGGCCAGACCGGCGAGTTCGAGCGCATCGGGGTGCAAGACGCGTGGACCCGCGCCACCGGATCGTCCGACGTGGTGGTCGCCGTCGTCGACTCCGGAATCGATCCCAACCACCCGGACCTCTCGGGCCGACTGGTGGCGGGCTACAACTTCGCGATTCCGGGGACCTATCCGATCGAAGCGATCCATCCCGATCCGCCCCAGTACGGCCACGGGACGAAGGTGGCCGGCGTGATCGCCGCCGCCCACGGCTCGGGCACCGCGATCGAGGGGGTCGCCGGCGCCGGGACGAAGATCATGCCCCTGCGGGTCTTCCCGGACGGGACCGGCGGCGCGCCGTTGTCGGACATCGCTGCCGCGATCTACTTCGCCGCGGACAACGGTGCCGAGATCGTCAACCTGTCGCTCGG
>JAPKDO010000353.1 GCA_028822535.1 Acidimicrobiales bacterium | reverse complement strand
CGTAGATGAGGGCTGCATAGGTGGGCATGTCGGTTCTCCCGTGTCTGGGTCGGAGGGCCTCGGATCGGGCCGTCACGAGGACGACGAGCCAGCACCCCCCGGATCGACACCCCCGCCCGAAAAACTACCCGCCCCCGAGCCGGGACGCGAGAGAGGCGGCGGACCCGCTCGTCCACCGCCTCTTCCGTACTTCGCGTCTCGGCCGTTCAGGCCGAACGCGTGATCAGAGCTGCATGCTCTTGATCTCGAGGAACTCCTCGAAGCCGTACTCGCCGTACTCGCGGCCGTAGCCCGACTGCTTGTAGCCGCCGAACGGGGCGCTCGCGTTGAACGCTCCCTGGTTGACCTCGATCTGGCCGGTGCGGATCTGGCGGGCGACGGCGATGGCGCGGTCCTTGTCCTTGCCCTGGACACCGCCGGAGAGGCCGTACGGCGAGTCGTTGGCGATCCGGATCGCCTCTTCCTCGGTGTCGTACGGGAGGATCGACAGCACGGGGCCGAAGATCTCCTCCTGGGCGATGGTCATGTCGTTGGTGACCTCGGAGAACACCGTCGGACGCACGAAGTAGCCGTCCTCGTTGACGCCCTCGGGCTTCTCGGGCCCACCCGTGACCAACTTGGCGCCCTCGTCGATGCCCTTGCGGACGTACTCGGTCACGCGGTCGACCTGCGCACGGCTGGCGAGCGGGCCGAGCATGGCGCCGTCGGCGAACGGGTCGGTCGGCTGGTACATCGCCTCGACGACGCCGGCGGCGATCTCCTCGGCCTGCGCGAGACGGTCACGCGGGACCAGCATGCGTGTGAGAGCGATGCAGGTCTGACCCGAGTTGATGTAGCACTTCTGGATGCCGTCGGTGACGGCGGCCTGGAAGCCCTCGTCGTCGAGGTCGTCGAGGAGGATGTTGGCCGACTTGCCGCCCATCTCCAGGGCGACGCGCTTGACGGTGCCGGCGGCGGCCGCAGCCACCTTCTTGCCGGCAGCGGTCGAACCGGTGAAGCTCACCATGTCGATCTCGGGGTGGTTCGAGATCGCCTCGCCCACGATCTGCCCGACGCCGGGGACCAGGTTGAACACGCCGGCGGGGACGCCGATGTCGTGGATGACCTCGGCGAGGATGAACGCGTCGAGCGGAGCGACCTCGCTCGGCTTGAGCACCACGGTGCAGCCGGCGCCCATGGCGTACGCGACCTTGGCGGCGATCTGATGGAGCGGGTAGTTCCACGGCGTGATGCAGCCGATGACGCCCACGGGCTCCTTGACGATGAGGCTGGTACCCAGCTCTTCTTCGTACTGGTACTCCTCGGCGAGCCGCCCGGCTTCGGTGAAGGAGTTGATGGGCAGCCCGGCCTGCACGATCTGGCTCAGCCACTTCGGCATGCCCGCTTCGCGGGTCACCACCGTGGCGATCTCGTCCATGCGGGCCGCGAGACCCTCACCGATCTGGGTGCAGACCTTGCCGCGCTCCTCGGGCGACTTGGCGGCCCAGCCGTCGAACGCCGCCCGAGCGGCCTGCGCGGCCTTGTCGAGGTCCTCGGCGGTGCCGGAGGGAATCGAACCGATGACGGAGCCGTCGGTCGAGTCGAACACCTCGATGGTGTCGGTCCCTGTCGACGGAATCCATGCGCCGTCTACGTAGATCTTGTCGTGAGCAGTCACGTCTCGTGCCCCCTGTGGCATCTGTGTGGTGGTTGCGGCAACACGCGTTGCCTGATAATGGACGCTATCGGGGTCGGGGCGACAGCGCCACTGGGCAGTGCACCGTTCCCCTTCTCCGGCTTCTCCGCGACTACCATGTCTTCCGTTCTTTCCGGCCCGGAGCGCGGAGCTCGGTTTCGATTCCCAGATCGGCGTGTCTAGTCACAACGGGCCATTCGACCGCCGATTCCAACCCCGATCGGAACGGAAATCCGGACATCGTGGATGGTCATTCCTGACCGTCTCGGAATTGGTCATGGGTCGGACGGTCCATCGGCCGGATTATGCCCAGGACGACGCACCCTCGGACCCGAACGGTCAACCCATGGAACGCACCTCGCCACTCGCAGCACCGTCTGTCGATGCCCGTCGCCCCGCCGACGCCCTCCGCGGTGGGGCGATCCGGCGATTGCTCGTCGCCGCGCTCGTCTCGATCGTCGGCGCTGCGACGCTGGTCGCTTCGGCGGGCACCGCCGACGCCGCCGACGGCGACCTGGCCTGGGACCACTTCAACCGCGTCGTGAACGGCGGCTGGGGCGCCGGCTGGCGCGGCGGCGAGTGGCAGATGCCCTTCGCCCCCGAGTCGTTCCGCACGACGGGGGGCGTCGGCCTGGCGACCGCCGTCCCCGGATCGAGCCGTGAGGCCGTCCTGCCCGATTCGACCGCAGCCGACCAGAGTGTGCGCTTCCAGTTCGACTCCGACGCCGCACCCGGCGAGGAGTACTCGGCGATGGCGATGCTGCGAGCCGACGGTTCTGCGCATTACCGGGCACGGGCACGAGTCCGGCCCGACGGGATGCTCGCGCTGTCGCTGTCTCGGCTCACCCCGGATGGTGCGGTGGCGTTCCTCGGCGGCGAGGTCCTCATCCCCGCTGTCGACACCGGCGCCGGGCGCTGGATCACGCTGCGCGCCGAGGTCGTCGGCTCGTCGCCGGCGACGTTGCGACTCAAGGCCTGGCAGACCGGTTCGGTCGAGCCCGATTGGCAGGTCGTTCGGACCGACTCCGCCGCTGCGCTCGCAGACGCCGGCAACGTCGGCATCCGTACCTACGTGTCCGGCGACGCTGCGCAGCCTCGCACGGTCGCCTTCGAGGCGTTCGTCGCGTCGTCCGTGAGTGTCGGTGGACCGGCCACGACCACCCCGCCGACGACCACCCCGCCTCCGACCACCACTCCTCCGCCACCCGCTCGTGTGGTCGCTGCCGTGGGCGGCGACGGAGCAGCGCCGATCGGCACGACGAGTCACCCCGTGCCCGGCGGAGCGACCTGGGTCGCCAACTGGGGCAACGACAACGCCGCCGGGACCTTCTCCCAGCCGCTGCGGACCCTCGGCCAGGCCGTCGACGACGTCGACCCCGGCGGCACCATCGTCCTCCGCGGCGGCACGTACCACGAGTCCGTCGACGTCCCCTACGGCAAGCAGGTGACAATCCAGAACGCCAACGGCGAAGCGGTGTGGCTCGACGGCAGCAAGGTCGCCACGGCGTGGACCCCCGACGGCGACGACTGGCGCATGGTCGTGCATCACGGCTCACCGGTAATGAGCGGCTGAACTCGTCTATCCAAACGACGGGTTCGGCAGCCAAAGTACGAATCGGGCACCACCCAACGGGCTGTCATCCACGTGCAGAGTGCCACCGTGCCGAGAGGCAGTTTCGCGGGCTAAGGCCAACCCCAAACCGCTGCCACCAGCGTCGCGTGAGCGCGCCTCGTCCAAGCGAACGAACCGGTCGAATATTCGATCACGGTCAATAGCGGCGATACCGGCACCATCGTCGTCGACCGTCAACCAAACCCCAGCGGTGTCAGTCCCGACGTTGATAGCGACATGGTGACGAGCGTGACGGCCCGCATTTGCGAGCAGGTTGTCGACAACGCTGGCCAGCGCGACTTCGTCGCCGCGGACCGTGCCAACGCCGACCCCTCGCTGATCTAACTGCACGTAGCCTGGCAGCCCCACGCGTCCGGCCGCCGAACCAGCGACTACATCCAAATCGACCAACGATTGTTTCGACGGCTCGTGCTGTTCCTGATTGCGGGCTGGCGTCAGCAACCCGCCAATGAGCGACTGCAGCCGTGTCACCTCGGAGCGCACGTT
>JAPKDO010000352.1 GCA_028822535.1 Acidimicrobiales bacterium | reverse complement strand
CGCTTCGCCCACTACCGCCTCGACCCGGACTTGCGCCGCCTGCATCAGTTGTATCCCTTGATCGCCACCTGGGACGACCACGAGACCACCAACGACTCGTGGGTCGGTGGCGCCGAGAACCACGACGGTGATGGCAGCTTCGGGGGCTCCGACGACAACCAGGACGCCGAACTCGGGCTCGATTGGGAGGAGCGGAAACGACGCGCGTGGAAGGCCTACCGCGAGTGGCTCCCGAACGACATCGATCACACGTCGCTGGATGAACCGATCGTGTTGTATCGCTCCCTCGCGTACGGCGACCTCGCCGACATCGTCGTGATGGACACGCGGATCGAGGGTCGGGACCAGCCCTTGTTCGAGGTGCTCCAACCAGAGGCGCCGGCCGAAGGTCTCTACGACGAGGAGCGCCGCATGATCTCCCCGGCGCAGCAGAACTTCGTCGAGGACGCGTTGTCGAACTCCGAGGCCTGCTGGAAGATCATCCTGCAGCAGGTGATGCTGATGCAGTGGCGTATTCCCGGGCTTCCGGGACACCCGGCGCTGTCGGAGTTGCTGGACCAGATCCCGGACGCGCCGGGTCTGGTCAACGACGGAGGGAACTCCGTCAACGGCGATGCCTGGGACGGGTATCCGGCGGAGCGATCGCGCCTGTTCTCGCATCTCCGCTCGAACGACATCACCGACGTGGTGGTCCTGACCGGCGACATCCACACGACCTGGGCGGCGGAACTCACCGAGCAGCCGTTCTTGACGGACGTCACCGATCCGCTCTATTACACCCCGGTCCCGTCGGGACTGCCTGGCGAGGTCCGTCCGCTCGGCGTCGAGTTCGTGTGCCCGTCGGTCACGAGCGACAACATCGACGAGATCCTCGTCGAGGCCGGACTACCGGTAGAAGCGGCGATCGCCGGTTCCCGGACGCTCGAAACGCTCACGTTGGCGGGCAACCTGCACATCAAGTCGGTCGATCTCGAGAACCACGGCTACTCGATCGTCGACGTCAGCGCCGACCAGACGGTCTACGACACGTTCTTCGTTCCCCACCTCGCGCCCGTCGCGACCGAGGCCTTCCACGAGAGTTGGGCGGTGCAGAAGTCGAGCCCGACCGAGGTCGGCCATCGGCTCACCCAACGCGACGCCCCGGTTGCATCTCGGGTGGGTGTGCCCGGCGCCCCTGCTGCGGCGCCCGAAGGCGTCGACGTCGACTCCGCGCCGACGACGGTGGCGCCGACGACCGTCCCGGTCTCGGGCGGGTCGGGGACGCTCCCGGCGACGGGCGGTGGTGGGTCACTGGTGCTCGGTGGTGCCGCCGCTGCACTCGGGGTTGCGATCGCCCGCCGCAATCGCGGGGCGTCAGGAGATCTCGGACAGACGTGACGCGACCGTCGCTGCCTCGACCCGATGGTCGTCGATGCCATCCCATGGGTCGCTCGCCAGGGACCCGAGTCGGCGGAACAGACTTCGCAGCGGCGTCGCGTCCGGGGTCCACGACGGTCCGATCTCGTCCCACCGCAGCGGAACCGCGACAGGAGCTCCGGGTCTCGGCCGCAGGGTGTAGGGAGCAACCGCATGTTGCGCCGGCGCATTGCGGAGCGTGTCGACGAAGAGGCGGTCGCCTCGATCCGCCTTCGAGAACTCGACCGTCAACAGGTCGGGGTGCCGTCGGGAGAGCAGCGTCCCCATGTGGTGCCCCAGCGCAGCGACGGCATCGAAGCCGGCATCGCCACGCAACGGGACGTGCACGTGGACGCCTCGCGACCCGGTGGTCTTGACGAAGCCGGTCACGCTGAGGTCGTCGAGCAGTTCGCGGACCGCAGCGGTGGCCTCGACCACCTGTGAGGGATCGTCGATCGACGGGTCGAGATCGATCAGCAGTTCCGTGGGCACCTCGGGATGGTCGACCGTGCCACCGAGGACGTGGATCGACACGGTGCCCTGATTGACGACGAACCGGAGCGCGTCGGCCGAATCGACGACCGGGTGACGAACGGTCCCTCCTCCCCGCTTCGGGAGCGTCACGGTCGGGATCCAGTCCGGGAAGTGCTTCGGCGTGTGCTTCTGGTACCACCCGTCCCCATCGATGCCGTCCGGGAAACGCTGGAGTACCGCGGGTCGGTCACGGATCAGGGGGATCATCCGGTCGGCGATGCGTCCGGCATAGTCGAAGAGGTCCGCCTTCGTCAGCGCAGCGGCGCCATCGTCCGCCGGGAACAGGACCTTGTCGGGCTTGGAGAGCGACACGTCGACCATCGGGTCGAACGGTACCGGGCATGAAACCTCGCCCGAGTGGGTAGGTCGCCACGGAACGGATCCGTCCCCGAACTGCTGGGAGCCCCCACGAGATGTCCCCCCTTCCGTTGCTCGCGTCCATCACCGAGAACACCGTCGGAGCGCTGACCCGCATCGGTGTCGTGGTGCTCGGAGCCGCGATCGCCAGTTGGGCGTTCGGTGCCGTCATCGGCCGTTTCGCTCGACGCATCGCCGACAAGACGGCCGCGAACAAGGAACGTGCCGACACCCGCGCCGACACGATCTCGTCGGTGTTGACCGCGATCGGGCGCGTCGTCGTGTGGACATTGGCGGTGCTGCTCGTTCTCGGTGAGCTCGGTTTCGATCTCGCGCCGATGATCGCCGGTGCCGGCATCGTCGGCGTCGCCGTCGGCTTCGGCGCCCAGAGCCTCGTCGCCGACTTCCTGTCCGGACTCTTCATGCTGATGGAGGACCAGTACGGCGTGGGCGACTGGGTCGATGTCGGTGAGACGTCGGGCACGGTCGAACACGTCGGTCTGCGAACGACGCGCATCCGCTCACTCGACGGACTGTTGTGGACGGTCCGCAACGGGGAGATCGTCCGCACCGCCAACGCCAATCAGGGTTGGGGTCGTGCCATCGTCGACATCGGTGTCGGGTACGACGTCGACCTGGACGAAGCCCAGACACTCATCCACGCCGTGGCGGCCGAGGCGCAGGGAGATCCTGATCTCGCCCCGAAGTTCCAGGGTGACCCCGAGATCTGGGGTATCCAGGAACTCGGCGACGATGCGGTGACGATCCGCATGGTCATCAAGTCGAGCCCTGGCGACCAGTGGGGCCTCGCCCGCGCGCTGCGCCTCCGCATCAAGCAGGCGCTCGATGAGCGGGGCATGGAGATCCCGTTCCCTCAGCGGACGATCTGGCTGCGAACCGAACCGGACTCCCTCGATGCCGCCATTCCCCTGTCGGTCGGGGACGGCGGCAACGGGAACGGCAACGGCAACGGCAACGGCAGGAGCTGAGGCCGACGGGCTCTAGGCCTGTCGCCGACCGAGGCGGCGGCCTGACTCGGCCAGGAACCCGCCGAGGACGAGCGTGAAGCCGGCGAGCATCATCAACAGCCCGATGCGGTCTCCCGTGAACGGGAGCACTGCCGGTTGTGGTTGCCGTTGGACGATCACGTCGGGGAGGACGATGGTGATGAACTCGTCATCGGTGTCGCTGACCTCGAGACGGAGTAGGTCGGTGCCGATCGCACTGCCGATGTTGACGAGGCGCTGGTCCGACTGGACCTCGTCCTCCTTGGTCAGTGTGACCGTCTCGCCGGGGTCGAGTTCGTCGATGGTCCCGACGTCGCCGATCTGGTCGTCGGTCACGGTCACGTCGAACAGCGTGGTGTCACCGGTGTTGGTGACCTCGTAGCTGAAGGTGATCGTGTCGCCCGGGTTCGGGGCGCGGTTGTCGACGGTCTTGATGATCTGGATGGCCGGGTTGATGATGTCGACGAGGTGGTCATCGTCGTCATCGGTCTCCCGGTCGTGTTCGTCCGTGC
>JAPKDO010000351.1 GCA_028822535.1 Acidimicrobiales bacterium | reverse complement strand
CGCGGGTCAGGTACCAGGCGACGGTCTCGGTCGGGATTCCCGCCCCGGCAGCGAGGTGGCGCGCGGCCTCGCCCTTCACGGCCGCACCCAGCACGGAGTAGCCCGCCGCCGTCCACGCCTCGGCTGCGGCTCGCATGGTCGTGGTCTTGCCCGCTCCGGCGCGGCCGATGGCGCACTGCAGGCGATGGCCGCTGGCGCAGAACGTCAGCACGAGCGCCCGCTGCTCGTCGATGAGTTTCGGGTACGACTCGAGCGCGTGTTGCACTCGCTCGGACGAGACCTGTGCGCTTCCAGTCTGGAGACCGTCGTCGAACCAGGTGGCGATGCGTCGCTGTACGTCCAGGATCTCGCGAGTCGTGAAGAGCTCACTTCGGCCGAGCACGCCGCGGAGACCGGAGGTGTCGAGCTGCACGACGTTGTTGCTGTCGAGGAAGCCGTCGGCGAGCCGCTCGGCGTCTGAGGCGCTGAGTGGCAGTGGTTGCCCGTCGTGGTCCAGGTCGGCGAGCGCGATGAGCACGTCGGAGCGGGTGAACAGGGAGTGTCCGGCGCACACGCCTTCGGTGGCCGACGCCAGCTGGGCGAATACTGCGTTCTCGTCGACGGGACGGACGGGGCCGGATCTGCCCGTGCACGACCGCAGGCCCTCGGGCGTGAGGCCGTGGCTGCGAGCCCGATGCCACCAACTCTCGACGAGCGTCGCCGGGTCGACGTCCTGCTTCGGTGGTCGCGACCCGGTGATGACGGACTGGACCTCATCGAGCGTCGAGCGCCGTCCGATCTCGGCTTCGAGTTCGGCGACCGCGTCCTCGATCTCGTTGCGGCGTCGCGAGAACTCCCGGAGCACAGGGTCGTCGATGCCGTCGATCTCCCAGCTCCCCGAACGTCCGTGGCGCCAGCGCACGCCGAGAGTCCGAGTCAGCTCGTGCCGCATCGCGATCGTCGCCAGCGCCGACGCCCCCTGCGCGGGTTGGTATACGCCGCGAGCATCGAGAGCGCGCCGGGCGCCGGCCTCGTCCACGACGGAGTTGGCGAGGACGTTGTGGTGATGCGGGAACGGGTCGAGCGCCCGTGACGTGAGATGACGGAACGAGGCGATCGTCAGGCCGCGCCCGAGAACCGCCTTGCCCTTCGCTCGTGCGCCCGTGGCGTGGTACTCGAGATGGACCAGCCCGACGTCGTTGCCCGCCTGAATGGCATCGAGCACCGATGTGCGGATGTGATCGTCACCGAGGAGCGCGAGCACGCCCAAGGACTTCTCGGTCGTGAGGGTCAGATCGAACCCGACACGCACGGCCGGGGCGTTGCGCCGTTCCAGGAAGGCAGCAAGCTCACCCCTGGTGACGATCCACCGATTGCGCGTGCCGCGGTGCGCCACGAGGTACGCCCGTGATGGGGTTCGATCGCTCGCAAGCTCTCCTTCGATCTGGCTTCGGTTGTCCTCCCAGGTGCGGCAGACGGAACGGATGTACCGAGCGGTCACGCCGCTGAGACGCGCGGCCTCGGCGACCGAAAGCTGCTCGTCTGGTGGACCACCCGCAGCGACCGCGTCAGCTTCGACGCCGAGCGAGCGCGCGTCCTCACATCGGTCCAACTCGTGACCCGTGATCCTGATGCTGCCGTCGGACGCGACGATCGGGATCAGGTAGGAGCTCTCGGGTTCCAGAGGGACCGCCGAGATCCCGGCGCCGGTCGTCGCTGCCAGGAACGCCGACATGGCTCGGCGTCGTCCGGCGTCGACGAGTGCTTCGGCTTCCGCGCGAGTGACTCGGAGCGAGGCTGCGACGTCATCGATGTCGTACAGCGCTGTCCCGTCGGGAGCCGTCTCCGTCGCGCATCCGGCGCCGAGTGTCGGACGTCGTCCGGCGCTCCCCGAGGCGGTGATGAGCCGACGACCGGTCGACGGATCGCGTCCAGCGAGCACGCGAGCGAAGTCGTCGGCGTCGACCTCGCCGCGGAGCCCGGACTCTGCCGCTCCGACGCCGAGCCAACGGCCGGCCTCCGTTCCCCGGTCCGCGTAGTAGCTGGATGGACCTTCGCCTTCGGGGACCGCCGGCGCGGTTGTCGTGCCGGCAGAAGGGGCGGTCCGTGGTTCGAGGTAGCGGACGATGTCGCCGACGACCTTGCCGACCGTGCGGCCGCCCTTCGAGCCGAGCGCGGTGATCGTGAACCTCATCGGACCGACTCCGCACGGGGTCGGGCTGAGCGCAGCTTCCCCGAAGGGGAAGCTGCAAGGGTGTGTTTGCTGGAGGGGTGGGGGTTGAGGTCGTTGGTGGGGGAGTTCGGGTCAGTGGGTGTGGGGGTGTTCGGTGGGTGGTCGGATGGGGTCGGGTCGGGTTGATCGGGTTCGTTCGTTGGGTCGGGGATGGTGGAGGTGGTCGGGTTCGTGATGTTGGGGGTGTCGGTGTTCGTGGTCGGATGATCGGGGTCGGTGATCGGGTTCATCGGTGGAGGCTCGGGTTGGCGTTGCGGGCGTTCGTTCGGGTCGTCAGGTGATCGAGACGGGCGCTGACGTCGCTCGGGCTCGGAGGGGACTGGTGGACGGCGGCGAGACGGTCGAGGTGGGCGCTGAGGAGCTCGTCGTGGCGTCGCCGGCTCCAAGTCGGGAGGCGGCGGAGGTCGTCCTGGCGGAGCGGAGGAACCTCGGTGAAGACGTCCAGTTCGCCGGGCCCCGACACCGTGGCGAAGCGGAAGCGCACGACCCGCTCGAGGGTCCGCCAGAGCGATCCGTTGCGCCCGGTCGACCGACCGAGCCCGATCGAAGCGGCGAGCTCGTCTGCTTCGATCACGGGCGCCAGGTCGTCCTGCCACAGCAGCGGGATCCGACGGAGCAGCAGGACGCTGGTGGGGCCGATGACGGGCGCCCAGCACTGCTCGACGTACGCGTGGTCGAGCGGGAAGCCGGCCCGTCTGATCGACGGGGCCGGATGGGACGCGGCGTGGAAGCGGACGGTGTCGGTGGGTTCCATGCCCGACGAGGCCTTTTGAGAGCGCGAAACCTCACTCCTGACGCCGGAAGCGAGTTCGGGTCAGCGTGACGGTCAGTCGGTCGGTCGGCTTACCGCCCGGTGCGCGCGCTCTCGACCACAAGACGTGGCTGCGTCAGCCGTGCCTCGTGCACTGACGCTGAAGGTCTCTCAGAAATATCCCCCGTCGGCGAGCAGTCCGGTCAGCGGTGGCGTCAGCGGCTCGGTCGACCGTGGCCTCCGATCCGCTCGAACGGAGCGGTACGAGCACGGAGGTGCGTCATGCCCATGGTCAAACGGTTCCCGATCTTCGGTGACCTCGATGCCGATTGGAGGCGTTTCGTTCGCAGCCCCGAAGCTGCGGGTGCGGTCGCCCGGTGGAAGGCGGTCGAGCCCCGCTTGGCCGACCTGCACACGGTCGCCGATGTCATGGTCCTGCGGCGAGATCCCGAACGAGCCGACCAGGTGCTCCGCGCCCTGGTGGAGCGCGCTCGGTCCGATGCCGCTGCGGCGCGAGTGGTGCTGCAGGCCCTCATCCCCGGACTGGTCCGGATCTCCAGCTGGTACGCGGACGACGATCCGGAGTCCACCGCCGGCGAGGTCGTGGCGATCGCGTGGGAGAGGATCTGCACCTACCCGGCACATCGGTGTGGCGCCGTCGCACCGAACCTGCTGTTCGACATCCGCAAGCAGGTTCGTACCGATCGGGAGCAGCAGGTGACGGTGCCTGCGCCGGCTCCCGCCCGTTCGGCTGAGGATATGGCGATCGAGGCGATGGTGTTCGACGAGCTCCGGGACCTCGAGCGCTCGACCATGGGCGACGAGGACTGCTTCGACCTGATCGTCGCCAGTCGG
>JAPKDO010000350.1 GCA_028822535.1 Acidimicrobiales bacterium | reverse complement strand
GCCAGCAGTCCGTGTCCCCACAGGAAGGGGAGGCCCTCTCCGGCGGTGGAAACTGCGAGCGATGCCGACACGGCTCGAATCTAGGATGCGCCACCGCTGCGAGGCCTCGGTAGCGTCGTGGTCATGGAGCTCAAAGACCAGATCCGCGAGGCCCTCGAGCTGCAAGCAATCGATGCCGACGGCGAGAACGCTGCCAAGGTGATCCAGGCAGCGATCATGCAGCACACCGCGGTGAACGTCGGCGATGCGATGCTCGACGCCGGTGCGATCGTCCTGCGGCGGATGGTGCTCGAGACCGAACAGGCGCTCGTCGCACCCGACCTGTTGAGTCGTCTGGCTCTCGACGGCGCCGTTCCCGAGGACCGCATCGAGTTGTTGACCGACACCATGACGATGGCCGCCGCGACCGCCGGCGGTATCCGACCCTCGGTCGAGGCGTTGATCACGCGGGTCGGCGTCGAGAACGCGATGTTCGGCCTCTGGCTGGGCCTCCTCACCGTCATCCGGGTGACCGCGATGGTTCTCGACCACACCGAAGCCGAGCTGGTCGAGGATGTGCTCATCTCCCTCGAACCGTGAACGAGGCGGGGACGCGTAGTATCTGACGGCGCGTCAGATTTGCCGACGGAGAACTCCGGGGGAGCGCAAGCATGATGTGCAGCATCGGATTCTGCGACGCGGCGAGCGAGCGAGCGAGCGCTGCGACGAGAACGATTGTCTCGGGCCACATGACCGAGGCGCCGATCGTGACGATGGCGTCCGTGCGCACGACAGACCCCGGACCAGCTCGAGATCGTCGACGTCTTGCCCCGCAACCCGACGGGCAAGGTCCTCAAGTTCGAGCTGCGGGACCGGTACTCGGACTGACGCTCAGGCGTCGCGGACCTCGGCGAAGGCTTGGCGCACGGCGTCGGCGTCGAGGTCGCTCGGCTCCGTGACCTCGCCGTCGCCGAGTTCCCAGACGTCGATGACCTCGCTCGGGTTGACGCCGGCCAACGCTGCCGTGGCCTGGACGCACGCTCCCGTGGCGACGTGGTCATCGCCCTCGATGGTCATGACCGGTCGTTGCGCGAGGTCGGCGAGGATCTGGCGGTACGCGATCGAGCGGGAGCCTGCGCCAACGAGTCGGATCGGCGTGTCGGACAAACGCACGCCGGCGGCGTCCATGGCGTCGGCGCCGTCGAGCAACGAGCAGATGACGCCCTCGAACGCTGCACGTGCCACTTGCTCACGGCTGGCGTCGCTGCGGAGTCCGTGGAGCACCCCGGTCGCGTCGGGGCGGTCCGGCGTCCGCTCGCCGTCGAAATAGGGGAGCATGACCGTGCCGCCTCCCCCGGGTTCTGCCGCCAGGGCCAGTTCGCCGAGCGCATCCTCGTCGACGCCGAGCAGGCGAGCGACCGTGGCGGTGACGTTGGTCGCGTTGTCGGTGGAGACGAGCGGGAGGAAGTTCCCGGTGGCGTCCGCGTACCCGGCGACGGCGCCGGACGCATCAGCGACCGCGGTGTCGGAGACTGTGAACACCGTGCCGCTGGTCCCGAGCGACATGCAGGTCTGGTGGGGTCGTAGACCGACGCCGAGCGACGCCGCCATGTTGTCGCCGGTTCCGGCGGAGACGATGGGTCGACCGCGGAGACCGACCAACTCGTGCACCGGCGCGGCCAGCCAGTCGGCACGCTCGGCCGGACCGAGTACCCGTGGCAACCGTTCGAGCCATCCGCTCTCACCGACGGACGAGTCGAGTCGGCGGAGGATGTCGGGACGCCACTGTCCCTGCCTCGGCGACCAGTAACCGGTGCCCGAGGCTTCGCCGCGATCGGTGACGACCCGACCGGTGAGCCGGAACGTCAGCCAGTCGTGGGGGAGCATGATCCGGCCGATGCGGTCGAACACCGCGCGTTCGTGGCGTGACAACCAGGCGAGCTTCGTGACCGTGATCGCGGCACTGGGGACCACGCCCACCGACGACGCCCATCGTTCGGCACCGAACTGCTTGACCAACTGCGCGGCCTCCGGCGCGGACTCGGTGTCGTCCCAGAGCTTCGCGGGGCGCAACACGGCACCCGCCTCGTCGGTGATGACCATGCCGTGCTGCTGTCCGGCAACGGAGATGGCAGCGATCTCCCGCTCCCCGGTCTGGCGGATCGCCTCGAGGAGCGCGGTCCACCACGTCGACGGGCTCTGCTCGCTGCGCGGCGGTGTCGTGGTCGGGTGAGGCGAGCGGCCGGTCGCGACGAGCGCGCCGGTGTCGGCATCGCGCACCTCGACCTTCGTCGATCGGGTCGACGAGTCCACTCCCAGCACCAATGGCATGGGCGGTAGTCAACCATCGGGACCGGTCGAACAGTAGGTTCGCCGTCGATGCAGGGGCTGCCTCGCCGATATTGGATCCTCTGCATCGGGGTGTTCTTCGTCGGACTCGGTCTCCGGCTGGTGACCGACGAACTCGACGGACTGGGCGACGACCCGGGCGGTCTCGACGAGGCTGCCGCGGCCCTGCGACTGCTCGAGGCCGACCAGCCTCGAGACCGGACGATCGTCAGCTACGAGGGCCTCGGGGTCTGGATCGACGCGTTCGACTTCGAACCCAACTATCAGGGCGATGCGTCGTCGCCACCGCCCTTGACCCCTGCGGTGATCGACGAGTTCGCCGACCTCGGGGTGCGGACGATCTATCTCCAGGCGGCACGGCTCGACGACAGAGCACCCGGCGTGCTCCTCGATGAGGGACTGCTCGCCGACTTCTTGGTGCGAGCGCACGCTCGCGACATCGACGTCGTGGGCTGGTACCTGCCCCTCTTCGACGACGTCGACGCCGACCTCGAGCGCCTGCTCGCGATCGCCGACTTCCGGGTGAAGGGGCATGAGTTCGACGGCATCGGTGTCGACATCGAATACATCGAGGCGGTTCCCGACCCCCAGGAGCGCTCGACCCGGCTCGTGACCCTCTCCCAGGAGTTGGACCGCGCGCTGCCCGACGACGTGCTGTCGGCGATCGTGCCGCCGCCGGTGCAACTGGAGGTCATCAACCCCACGTACTGGCCGCGATTCCCGTGGCGCGACCTCGATCGCTACTACGACGTGTGGATGCCCATGGCCTACTGGACGGTGCGCACCGAGGCGTCGGGGTACCGCGACGCGTACCGGTACTCGGAGGAGTCGACGCGACGACTGCGGGCCAATGTCGGCCGCGACGACGCGCTGGTGCACATCATCGGGGGGATCGGAGATGCGACGACCTCCGAGGACCTCGCCGGACTACGACGGGCACTCGAGGACACGAATTCGATCGGCGGGTCGATCTATGACTGGCAGAGCCTGCCGCCGGAACGTCGGACCGAGCTCCCGTCGTCGGTGCCCGGGTAGCTATCCGACGGCGCGCAGGTGTGCGCCGGGGTTGTCGACCCGGCGTGACGCGGTGCTCCATCGCCGCTCGGCGAGCACGCGGGCGAGACGCGCATCGGACGATGCGTAGGCGTGCAGGGCCTCACGGGAAAGGTCGTGGATCCGCTCCCGATCGACCTCGACGGGGGCGAGGCCGACGAAGCGGGCGATCGACTTGAGCGAACACGAGATGCGCAGGGCCGGTCCAACGTCATCTCGGTAGAGGCGATATGCGTCGAGGTGACCGTGGTCGTACCACGCAGCCCGGTAGCAGTGGTCGTGGCCGGGGAGGGGTTCGTGCCGGTGTCGGATACGCGGGTCGGGGGCGATCGCCAGCCCGAGCGGCAGTTGCCACAACGCCGCCCGGTCGGCGATGAAGGGAAGGTCGAACGCCGAGCCGTTCCAGGTCGCGATGACGCCGGGCGGGAGCTCGCTGAG
>JAPKDO010000349.1 GCA_028822535.1 Acidimicrobiales bacterium | reverse complement strand
CGGACCGGCGCCGGCGGCGAACACGACAGCGTCCGCCTCGCCGATGGTGACGGCGAGTTCGTCCCCGGTGGTCTCCTCGAGGTCGGCGACGACCATGGTCCCACCCGCCTCCTCGACGTCGCTGCGGTGCTCGGGGTTGCGCACGATCGAGGCGACCTCGTGGCCGGCCTCGTTCAGCAGACGGGTGAGGTGCATGGCGATGGTGCCGTGTCCTCCGGCGATGGCGATCTTCATGGCGCTCCTTGGTGTGGCCGACAGATGGGATGGACGTCGGTTCGTGTCTCTACCCGACGCCGTCGGGTGGCAGGACCGCTGCGGCGGGTTCCAGCGGGGTCATCGAGTCAGCAGGCGGAGGAACTGGTCGACGGCTTCCTCCGCCCGCCGGGTGATCGCCTTCGCGGTCGGCGCCGGCTCACCCAGCAGCACGCGGATCTGCGTGTCCCGGATCACGAGGCCGTAGAGCAACTCGAACGCGGACGCGGGGTCGGGGACCGTCAAGTGGCCGTCGTCATCGAGCGACGCGAGGTACGACTCGACGAGTGGTCCGACGCGGTGACGTCCTGATCGGAGCACGAGCGCGGCGAGGTCGGGTGAGGTCATCGCCGCCCGGTTGAGCGCCACGGACGACGGGCCGACCAGGAGGCGCAGGAGTCCGGTGGCGAATGCCTCGAGCACGGATCGTTCGTCGTCCGGGCTGTCCAGCGCCGCCCGGACCCGCGAGACCGTCTGTTCGGCGTTGCGTTCGATGAGCGCGGTGAGTAGCCCGTCACGGTCGCCGAACCATGAGTACAACGTCTCCTTCGAGGCGCCGGCGCGCTTCGCGACGCCGAGCATCGACAGTTTGGTCGGGCCGCGATCGACGAGTTCGGCGAGCGCGGCGTCGAGGATCGCCTGTTCGCGAGCGCCCCGATCCGCGTCCGGGAGTCGCCCCGGTCTTCCCGTTGTCGTCCGTCCTGCCACGTCGATCTCCAATCCGCGCTTGACGGCAACCGTACTCGTTGGTACGAATATAGCAACCGTACGATTCGGTACGGATACGTGGAGCAGGAGCGAGCGATGCAGGTCATGGAACGTCCGATGGTCGAGTCCCGAATCGAAACGACGCCGGGCGTGTGGCCCGCGGGTCCCGAACGGGTCGCGCTCGTCGCGGTGGTGTTCACCGGTGCGATCTTCGGGTTCTTCTACGCATGGGTCTGTTCGACGATGTGGGGCCTCGACGATGCGGATCCACGCGTGGCCATCGAGGCGATGCAGGCCATGAACGCGTCGGTTCGCAACGCCGTGTTCTTCCCCGCGTTCTTCCTCACGCCCCTGGTCCTGGCGGCCGCGGCGGCACTCCTCCACCGGTCCGGTCGGTCGGTGGCGGCCCGCTGGTTCGGTGCGGCTGCCGTCGTCTACACGCTGGGGGGCTTGGTGCTCACCATGGCCGTCAACGTGCCGATGAACGAGGACCTGGCGGAAGTCGTCGTGCCCTCGTCCGAGTCGGCGGCCGACGTGATCTGGGGTGATTACTCCGGACGCTGGCAGCTCTGGAACGCGATCCGCGCCGGGCTCAGCGGGGTGGCGCTCGCGCTCGCAGCCAACGGGCTCCGGATGGCAGGTCGGGTCGGCCCGACGGTCAACCGCTGAGGCGTTCCAACGTGGCCTCGGCCTCGCTCATGATGTCGGCCAGCACTTCGGCGACGGTCGGCAACGCATCGATCACGCCGGTCACCTGGCCGGTGGGGAGGATGCCGACGTCGGGCTTGCCGTCGACCATCGTCGCCTTGATCAACATCGGGGCGTTGGCGGCGAGGGCGAGTTGGGCCAGCGACAGGTCCTGGTTCTTGCGCATGGCGAGGCCTTCCTTCACCAGGTCGCGCAACGACGTACCCGTCTCCGACCGGAACTTCAGCGCGGCGAGCGCCGCCTTCGGGAACCGGGTCAGGGGTGACGCCTTCTCGATCTCGTCGACGACCTCGGTGCGGATCACGCGCTGGGGAGCGCCGTCGATGGCGGTGGTGACGACGGTGTCGGTGACCGACGCGTCGAGGTAGCGGGCCTTGGTCTGCGTGGGCACCCGCGACTCGGCGGTGAGGAGGAATCGGGTGCCCATGGCGATGCCGTCGGCGCCGTAGGCCAACGCCGCGACGAGGCCGCGTCCGGAGTGGAACCCACCGGCACCGAACACGGGGATCTCGCTCGCGACCGAGTCGCACACGGCGGGCAGGAGGAGCGACGTCGGGACCGGGCCGGTGTGCCCGCCGCCCTCGCCGCCCTGCGCGATCACCGCGTCGACGCCCCACTCGAGCATCTTCTCGGCGTGCCGCTTCGCTCCGACCGTGGGCATGACGAGCACGCCGGCGTCGTGGCACCGGGCGATGGCGTCCTTGGTGGGGGCGCCGGCGAAGCTGACGACGGTCGCCCCGTTGGCGGTGACGAACGCGAGGCGGTCGGCGAGGTCGGGCTGGTCGGCCCGGAAGTTCACGCCGAAGGGCTTGTCGGTCTTGGCCCGCACCGATCGGACAGCGTCCTCGAGTTCGGGAGGCGTCATGGTGACGGCGGCTAGGATGCCGAGACCGCCGGCCAACGACGTGGCTGCCGTCAGGTTGGCGCCCGACACCCACCCCATGCCGGTCTGGATGATGGGAACGTCGATGCCGAAGACGTCACAGGCTCGGGTGCGGAGAGAATCTGACACAGCGTCAGATTGTACGGCCGAAGATGCGAGCAGCCCGATCGAGGGGCACGTCGGGGTGACTGTTCCGCCCGACCGACCGGTCGGTAGGCTCGCCCGCTGCATGGCCGGTATCCAACTCTCCACCGACGAGCGCCCCCGCTGGCAGCCTTCGCTGGCGTTCCTGCTGCTCAACTTCTCGCCGCTGCTGATCTTCTTCACGGGGGTCAGTGCGACGTCGCTGATCCTCTGCGTGGCGATGTACCTCGTCCGCATGTGGGGCATCACCGCCGGGTTCCACCGATACTTCTCGCACCGGGCCTACAAGACGAGTCGTGCGTTCCAGTTCGTGCTCGCGTTCATCGGCACCGCGGCTGCGCAGAAGGGTGTGCTGTGGTGGTCGTCGCATCACCGGGGTCACCACCGCTACACCGAGACCGAGAAGGACCCGCACACCCCGCTCAAGGGGCTGTACCAGTCGCACATCGGGTGGATCGTCACCGAGCGTTGGAGTCCGACCGACTGGGATTCGATCGAGGACTTCGCCAAGTTCCCCGAGCTGCGCTTCCTGAACAAGCACGACTGGATCGCCCCGTGGTCGTGTGCGATCGCCGCGTTCCTGATCGACGGGTTCCGTGGCCTCGTCGTCGGCTTCCTGCTCTCCACCGTGCTGTTGTGGCACGCCACGTTCTGCGTGAACTCGCTCGCCCACGTCATGGGCCGGCGCCGCTACGCCACCGGTGACACGTCGCGGAACTCGGTCTTCGTCGCCCTCATCACCGGCGGCGAGGGCTGGCACAACAATCATCACCACTACCCGCCCGCCGCCCGCAACGGCTTCTTCTGGTGGGAGTTCGACCCGACCTACTACTCGCTGCGCGTGCTCTCGTGGTTCGGCATCGTGCGCGACCTGCGCATGCCCAACGAGAAGGTGCTTGCCGGGCCGAGGGTCAAAGAAGGCGCCCTCGACGTCGGCATCCTCCGTTCGCACGTGATGAAGGCCGGCGGCGTCACCGCCCGCTCGAAGAAGCTCGCCACCGAACTCCAGGACGGCCTGCACGACGGCATCGATGACGTCGAGGCGGCGCTGGCGCACTCGATCGAGTCGGCCAAGACGGCCGCCCGCAACGCCCGTCGCCGAGTCGCCCCCGACGCCGGATAACCCG
>JAPKDO010000348.1 GCA_028822535.1 Acidimicrobiales bacterium | reverse complement strand
ATGCAGGCGAGCCTGTCGAGCGCCCCCGTGGCCGCTATCTACGTCGTCGCCAACATCGCCCTCGGCATTCACTTGTGGCATGGCGCCTGGAGCATGTTCCAGAGCCTCGGCATCAACAACCCCAGGTACAACAACTGGCGCCGCAACTTCGCCGTCGGGTTCGCACTCGTCGTGACGGCCGGCAACCTCAGCTTTCCCACCGCAATCGTGTCCGGTGCAGCAAACGACGACGTCTGCTTCGAACAAGGCAACCGAATCGTCTCATGCGAGGAAGTCTTCGCCGACGGTCTCCGCAGCGGCGCCTTCACCGTCGGCGAGTTCGATGACCTTTCCGAAAGCCAGCGCCGCAAGATCCTCAAGGCGTACCACGCCCAGGAAGACCTCCGAGAGTTGCGACCAGAAGGTGGATAGCCGCCGACGCAATCATTCCCGACGGGCAGTCGGCGATGCTCCGAGCCTGAAGCCAGATGGCGCGCGGCGTCTGGTGCCTGGGCCACCGAAGTTTGGCGGCTACACCCGCATGCCGTGCCAAGCCAGGGATCCGCACAGTCGACGCCAGCCCCGCCCCCCGACAAGGCTCACGCGGTCGCTATCGTTCTCCACCATGATCAAGGTGGCGGCCAGGGTGTTGCTCGCGCTCGCCGTTCTGCTGGTAGCCGCCTGTGCAAGCGGAGAGAACGAAGCGGCGACGACCACGTCCGAAACGACGTCGACCACGGTCGACGCTGCGACGACGCAGATTCCTGCAGATCCTGGCCTGACGCTGGTCGCCAAGTCCGAGGTGGATGTCCTTGAGGTCTTCGATTCCGAGGATGGTGCCACCGTCTCCCACCGGCTCGACCGACGGGAAGAGGTCACCGGCAACCTTGTCTTCGTGATCGAAGATGAGTCGCCGAGCGCGTCCGGTCGTCATCTCGTCCAACTGCCAGTCCGCCCCAACGGTTCGACGGGATGGGTCAATGCTGCGGATGTCTCGATGACCGTGCACGACTACAGCATCGAGGTCGAGTTGAGCGCGTTCGAGCTCCGCCTCTACCGCGGTGCCGATGAGCTCTTCGCCGCGCCCATCGGCGTCGGTACCCAGGACACCCCAACGCCCGGCGGCACCTACTACATCAAGGAACTTCTCCAGCCTCCTTCTCCCGACGGCGTTTACGGGACCTACGCCTACGGGCTATCGGGGTTCTCCAACGTGCTCGAGAGCTTCGCTGGCGGCAACGGCGTGATCGGGATCCACGGCACGAATCAACCAGAGCTGGTAGGTACAAACGTCAGCGCTGGCTGTATCCGGCTCACCAACGAAGTGATTGACAGCCTCGTGAACGAGTACGGGCTGCCCCTGGGGGTTCCGGTCGAGATCCAGCCCTGATCGGACGGACCGGATCACCTGCGGACGGAGCGAGCAGCAGATGCACGGAGTGCTCACAGCGCAGGTTGTTCTTCGCGCCGATTGCGCGTGTTCTTGGTGCTGCGCGCGGGATTCGTGATCGCGATCGACACCGTCCGCAGAGGGTCAGGTCCCAGCTCGCACCGCCGTCACCGAAGAACCACGCGACGGCACCCACCGCCAGTCTCGCGCCCACCGCTGCCGCTGAAATTCCGTCTGCACTGATTGACTGGACGAATGGCAGACCCCTTGGGCCCGGCCCATCGCTCTGTACGGGTCGGTCCGCGGCGACGGACCCTGATCCTCGTATGGCTTGGCGCGATCGGGTTCTTCGGTGTCTTGCTCGGCGTGACCCAGGCAGCGGAAGGGCCCCTGGACGACCCCGACCCCGCGTTCCAGCGACCCGGGCTCCTTGATATCGGCGCCCTACCAAAGCCCGCCCCGGCCATCGACGGTCTCGACTTCGAGGGTCGGCGGACGGTCGTCTTCTTCGAACTCCCCGGACGGGTCGCCGAGCTGTGCGGAGTGCTGGACGGCGAGGCGTTTGCGAGAGACGTGCAGTCGGTGATCATCGTGAGCAACCCAGCGACGTGCACAGAGATTCCGGTCTTGGTCTCGGCGCATCTGGCCGACAGGTTCGGGATGCGACAACCCCGCAGTGGCGGTGCGCCGGTGGGCTACGCCGTGGTCGACGAGGACGGGATGATCCGCTACCGAACGCTCGACCCGGCCATCACGTCCCTGATCGACGAGGTCGCCACGATCCTGGGGGCGCTGTCCTGAGCCACGGACTGCGCCAGTCGGTCTTGACGATGGTGGCAGTGCTCGCCGAGATCGGCCTCTACCACTCCTATCGGGGTCACGATGCCCGGTTCCACTGGTTCACGCACTTCTTCGTCGGCGCCACCGTGGTCCTGCTCATCGGCTCGGTCTACGCGTGGCGGACACACCGACCGATCCGCCTGCCGCTGTTGTGGATCCTGGGCGCTCATGTGTACGCCATGTTCCCCGACTTCCTGGTCCAGGCAGGCGTCGCCCACTACCGCTGGATGGACCTGTTCCTCGGCCACATCTCCACCCACTTCGTGCCCGGCCGCAATCTCACCTGGTTCCTCGTGGCCGCGGTCGCGCTCGCCGTCCACCTCGTCACGCTCGACCGCCTTCCGCCCCGCGACGGCTACGGGCCGCTCCACGTCGACACCACCGGCGCCGGTGCTCCGGTAGTGCTCGTGCACGGTCTCGGCGCGTCGTCGCGCTACTGGGAACCCGTCATCGACCACCTCGCCCAGAGCCACCGGACCATCGCCGTCGACCTGCTCGGCTTCGGCCGCTCCCCCAAACCGGGAACCGCGAGCTACGACATCGGCTGCCACGTCGATGCTCTCGCCCCGCACGTACCGGCCGGCAGTGTGGTGGTCGCACACTCGACCGGGGCCAGCATCGCGCTGCGCCTCGCCACCCGTCACCCCGACCGGGTCGCCGGCCTCGTACTCGTCGCGCCACCAGCCCATCCCGACTCCAGCGCGGCCCGAGCCCAGATCAGCGAACTCGGCACCTTCGCCCGCCTCACGGCTCACCAGCGTCTGATGGCCAGGGTGCTGTGCGAGACCATGTGCATGCTGCGACCCCTGGCCGCCGCGGGAGCGCCGGTGATCCTGCGCGACGTGCCCGCTCGAGTCGCCATCGACGGGGCCCTCCACACCTGGCCGTCGTACTCGCGAACCCTGCAACGCGTCGTCATCGACCATCGCATCGACGACGACCTCCGCACCGTCGCCGTCCCGACCCGGATCCTCATCGGCGCCAAGGACACCGTCGCCACCGTCGCCAACGTGCGCTCCGCTCTCGACCGCACTGGCCGAGACGACATCGTCGTGATCGTCGTGGAAGATGAAGACCACCACCTCGCCCTCCACCGCCCCGAGTTCGTGGTCGACGCCGTCGGCGAACTCAGCGGCGAGACCTCGTTGGGGACCGAGACTTGAGCCTGCACCTACAGCAACCGCGTCGTGCCCATCCAGATGGCCATGGCGACCATGGCGATGTTCTCGGTGAACGACACGAACCCGAGCGGCACGTTGCTCGACCCGCCCACGCAGGCGCACTTCAATTCGCGCTTGTCGATGTAGACGGCCTTGAACACCGAGAACGCCCCCACCGAGCCGATGAACAACGCCACCGGTACCGACACCCAGTTCAAGATCGCCGGGATCATCAACAGACCGGCGCCGGCCTCGGCGTACGGATAGAAGTAGCTGTACCGGACGTGACGCTGCGCCAGCAGGTCGTAGTTCAAGAACATGAGCGAGAAGCTCTCGACGTCGCGCAGCTTCAGGTAGCCCAGTCCGCACATCGAGAAGGCGATGAACCACTCGAAGGTCCGCACGCTCAGGAACTGCTCCTCGGCGACGGACGCAGCACCGAGCGCCATCAAGAAGGTGATG
>JAPKDO010000347.1 GCA_028822535.1 Acidimicrobiales bacterium | reverse complement strand
AGCGAAGCTGCGGCGCCGCAGTCCTCGACCGTGGTCCGGATCACCCTCGCCGATGGCACGGTGATCCGCTACGCCACCTGACGGTCAGCTCTCGTCGCCCTCGAGGCGTTTGGTCTGTTCGTCCTGGACGAGGGCGTCGGAGATGTCGTCGAGTTCGCCGGCCAGGACCTTGTCGAGCTTGTAGACGGTGAGCCCGATGTCGTGGTGGGTGACCCGGTTCTCCTTGAAGTTGTAGGTCCGGATCTTCTCGGACCGCCCTCCCCCGCCGACCTGGTCCTTTCGGGCCGACGACAGCTCGGCCTGCTGGCGCTCCTGCTCCAGCTGGAACAGCCGGGACTTGAGCACGCGCAGCGCCTTGGCCTTGTTCTGGAGTTGGCTCTTCTCGTCCTGCATCGCCACGACCACGCCCGTGGGCTTGTGGGTGATTCGCACGGCCGAGTCGGTGGTGTTGACCGACTGCCCGCCGGGGCCCGACGAGCGGTACACCTGGATCTCGAGGTCGTTCTGGTCGATGTCGATCTCGACGTCGTCGACCTCGGGAAGCACGGTCACGGTTGCCGACGAGGTGTGAATCCGACCCTGCGCCTCGGTGACCGGCACCCGCTGCACGCGGTGTGGACCGCCCTCGTGCTTCATGCGGGTCCAGGCACCGTCACCCTTCACGACGAACGTGATGTCGTTGTAGCCACCCATGTCGGAGTGGTCGGTGTTCATGACCTCGAGCTTCCAGCCCATCCGGCCGGCGAACGCCTCGTACATCTGGAACAGGTCGCGGGCGAAGAGATTCGCCTCCTCGCCGCCCTCGGCCCCCCGGATCTCGACGATCACGTTGCGACCCTCGTTGGGGTCCTTGGGGAGGAGGAGGTACTTGAGCTTCTCGGTGAGCCGTTCGACGTCGGCCTCGGTCTCGACCGCTTCGTCGCGGAAGAGTTCCTTGTCGTCGCCCTCGGACTCGCGTGCGAACTCACGCGCTGTCTCGAGGTCGCCCGTGCGGGCGCGGAGCTCATTGCCGACCTCGACGATCTCCTCGAGTTCGCGATACCGACGGGCGGCATCCGCGTACCGGTGCTGGTCGGCGATCAGCTCCGGATCGCCGAGGCGAGCCTGGAGGTCGAGGAACTCGCGCTCCAGCGCGTCCAGGCGATCCAACATCGATCCGAGGCTAATGGTCGGCCCACCGGATCGGACCTTCCGGTCAGGTCTTCCAGTCGCCGGCGACGGCAGCGATCTCGGCCGGCCGAACGAGATCGGCGACCATTGCTCCGACCACGGGCAACACGTCTCGCTGGGGCATGGCGACCAACAACGTGGCGTCGGGGTCGATCGAGCGACGAGCGTCGGCGGCGAGGACCACGGCCTCGAGATCGACGCCCACGGTGCAGGCGACGACGACAGCTTCACCGGCTCGGGTCCCGACCGCTGCTGCCACCCCGCGCTCACGGAGACGATCGCGAGGCGCTGGTGTCGGGGCGGCCACGAGATCGTCGACGCCGATCCGGCCGGGCTCGGCGAGCAGCGTGTGCCGCAGCCAGCGTTCGGGCACCAGGGCGCCGAGCGGATGGTTGCGGCCGCCGGGGCGTCGGATCTCCCGGAGCTGTTCGACGACCCGGGTCACCGAGGCGGCGTCGGGCAGGTCCCCGTGCATCATCGCGGTCAGCTCGCGGTCGAACCGACCGACGCCCACCTCGAGAATCGGTTCGTCGTTGTCGAGGGCGCGGACGATGCGCACGACCTCGAGGCCTCGGTACTCCCCTGCGAGCCGGTCACCTTCGACCACGACGTCGAGCCCCTCGGACTCGAGGACTGCGACGAGGTCGGGGGCGTCGGGCGGCCCACGGCCTTCGTCGGGCTCGGTCGGCTCGGCCGGTTGGAGCTCGCGACCCGCCGACACCCAGACAGAGATCGACGATGCGAACTCGGCGGCTTGGCGTGCGACCGTGCCGGGCGTCTCGTCCGCGATCACGTGCAGCTCGGTCGCGCCAGCGCGGCGAGCCCAGGCGATCGCAGCCCCGAGGCCGTGGTCGCCGTCGAGCAGGACGAACGCGCGCTCGCCGTCGGCCGACGCCGCGCCGGTGCCGATGGCCGCGTGCGCAGCCTCCACACCCCACCGGTCGCGAACGAGCGCGCGGAGCTTGGCGGCGTTGCGCTGGGCCAGCCGTTGCGCGGCCTCGGCGACGTCGGCGGGAGAGGCCTCGTCGGTCATGGTGATCTCACCGGACGGGCCGGCGAGCGTGACTCAGGAGTCGGAGGACTCAGTCGTCTCTTCGGCCGCGGCCTCGGTGGTTGCGGCGGCGTCGGCCGGAGCTTCCTCGGCAGGGCTGTCACCGAGTTCGACGTCAGCCGCTGCTGCACCGGCGGGCGGACCCTCGACGGCGCCGGCGTCTTCGGCCGGAGCGCCCGACTTCTTGCGGCGGCCGTACCGGCGCTCGAAGCGGTCGATGCGTCCGCCGGTGTCGACCAGCTTCTGCTTCCCCGTGTAGAAGGGATGGCACTCGCTGCAGAGTTCGACGCGCACGTCGGTGGCCGTCGATCGTGTCTCGAATTCGTTGCCGCACGAGCAGTGCACCGTGACGAGTTCGTAGTCGGGGTGGATGTCGGTCTTCATCGGGACTTCTCCTCTTTGGCCACAGCTTCGAGCAGCGCGTCGTTCGACGGCGTGTCTCGGAGGCGGTTGATCAGCGTATCGAGTCCGTCCGCGTTGTCCGCACTCGGCTCGGTGGGCTGGGATGCAAGGACTCGCCGGAGCGCGTCTCGCTTGGCGGCGCCGTCGTCCCCGACGATCGCTTCTTCCCGGCGCGTCGTGGTCCGACCCACGTCGAGGGCGGGGAACGAGCGACGCTCTGCCGCGAAGCGGTCGAGACGGATCACCGTCGTCGCGGCGCCCAGCACCGCCTCGTGCACGGCGTCGTCGACCTCGGACCCGGTGTCGACGGTCGCGGTCGCGACGAGCGTGATCGAGCCGGCATCTTCGAGGTTGCGGCCGGCGCCGAACGCCCGCTTCGCGGCTTGGATGGCGCCGTTGTCGAGACCGCCGAGCGGACGGCCGCCGCTGTTGTTGCCGTGGGGCGATGCGTGGTCCGCACGGGCCAGACGGGTGAGCCCATCGACCAGCACGACGACGTCGTCACCGGCCTCGGCCATGCGCCGGGCTCGAGCGAGGGCGAGTTCGACCATCGCCACGTGGTCTTCGGGCTCGGCGTCGAACGCCGTCCCGTAGACCGTGCCGGCGGCGACGAAGCGCTGCATCTCGGTGATCTCCTCGGGCCGCTCGTCGAGCAGGACCACGAGCAGCGTCGTGTCGGATTCGTTGGCCTCGACCGACCGGGCGATCGACTGGAGGATGGTCGTCTTGCCCGAGCGCGGCGGTGCGGCGAGCAGCACCCGGCTGCCCTTGCCGATCGGCGCGAGCAGGTCGATGGCCCGAGTCGTCGTGGTCTCGGCATCGTCCTCGACGACGAGCGCGAGCGGCTCGGCCGGGAAGACGGCGGGGATCGACTCGAACTGGGGACGATCGATCAGGACGTCGGACTCGACGTCGTTGACCGAATCGACGCGCAGGATCGCCGGGTTCTTCTCGTTGCGGAACGCCGGGCGGGACCCGCCGGCGACGATGTCGCCCTTGCGCAGTCCGAACTGGCGGACCTGCTTGACCGACACGTAGCAGTCGTCCTTGGACGGCAGGAGGCCGTCGACACGGAGAAAGCCGTAGCCGTCGTCGCGCAGATCGAGACAGCCCACGACCGGGATCGGTTCGCCGGTGAACTCGTCCTGCTGCGGGCCACCGTCGCGGTTGCGTCCACGACGTCGACGACGCCGGCCGCCGTCACCCTCGTCGTTCTGGCCCG
>JAPKDO010000040.1 GCA_028822535.1 Acidimicrobiales bacterium | reverse complement strand
TCGTAGTAGTCCCTGGTGTCGGTGTGGAACACGTGGACGACGAACTCGCCGTAGTCGGCCAGCACCCACTCGGCTTCGGCCGTTCCCTCGACCCGAACCGGCCTGGGCCCGTCCTGTTGCGCGAGCACGTCCTCGATCTCCTGCGCGATCGTGCGCACGAGGCGCGGGTTCGACGCGGAGGCGATGACGAAGTAGTCCGTGATCGCCAACACATCGCCGACGCGGAGCACGACGATGTCGGTGCCGCCTTTCGCGAATGCCGCACGCGCTGCAGCGACGGGATACGTCGGGTCCATGTGGTCGACGGCATCGGTGACGCCACTGGTCGGCGCGGATCGAGAATCAGCCATAGTCGGCGCCGAGCGTAACGGTGATGTCGACGGAGTCACTCGGTCGGGCGTCTTCGACGGCCTCGCCGACGCCCAGGATCTCGGCGATCTCCTCCGCTTGGCCACGGAACTCTGCGCCGAAATACTCAACCGTGGTCTTCGCCACGTCGAAGGAGCCGGCGTTTCCGACGACGGTCACCGACACGCCCGCAGGCGGGAGTCGGGACGCGACCGACGCTGCCTGGGCGATGTCGGGCGTCCCGTTGAGCACTCGCACCCGACCCCGGATCCCCTGCCCGGGTGATGCCGGGAGCGGGACCAGTCGGTCGGCCAGGGTCCGCATCTGGTCGAACTTGGGCACGAACGCCGGTTCCTCGCCGTAACGACCCGGGGTCGCATCCTGGACCGGCAAGGTCTGCACCTCGCGCGCGCCCCGAGCGATCGCGCGGACGAATCGTCCGATTCCCGTATCGAGCTCGCCCGGGACTGCTCCGTCGGTCCCGTCGGCGGCGATCGCGTCGAGCCACGCGTTCCAGAAGACCTCATGGCGGAAGAGGCGGGCGAGATCGGACTCACCCTCGACCCGCGCCTCGAGATACGGCCCGACGTCAGCGGGCGCGAGCTCGATCTCGCCCGGCGGAAAGCGGACCTCTCCGTCCACGGACAGTTCGTTCGGGTTGTCGATCCGGATCGGAGCGACCGGGGTCACGAGATCGGCCCAACGGTCGGCGTCGACGACGGTCGATTCCTGCATCGCCACGCCGAGCAGGAGGCCCGTCGAGTCCGCAGCGAACACCGGGTCGCCGAGGTCGTATGCCGCCTCGATGGGATTCGTCTCGAACAAGGGCAGGTCCATGACCGTGCGCTCGGGCACGAGGATCACGCCGCCACCGCCGGCATCAGGGTCCGGAAGCGTCAACACGACGAGCGCATCGAGCAACCCGTCGTTGTCGTGCATCACCACAAGCGTCGGCGTCGGGTCGACGACGGCCTCGAACCCGGGCTCGGTCGGGTCGTCGATGGGAGCCAGCACCTGTCCTTCGGTGCTGTTCCGCACGATTCGCAGCCCGGCATAGCCCAGCGCGACTCCCGTCCCGACGAGCAGGACCAAGAGCACCCACGCCACTGCGCCGACACCGCCACGGTCGGCGTCCGCGGGTGCCGGGCCGGACCCCGCTGTCGAGGCCAACTCCGATGGCGGGTCCGGTGACGCCTCCGGGTCAGACGTCGTGGCCGTCGATGCCGGCACGGGCATCGCGACCGGAACGTGCGGCTGCTTCGTCGGCGACGTCGTTCGCTCGATGTCGACGGACAGCAGCGCCGCCAGTCGCTTCGCCCGGTCGTCGGCGTCCGGGCTGGACGGTCCGGGGACGTCGTCGGTCACGGGTCGTCACGATAGAGGCGACGCTCCCGCACGCAGGCGACCACGTCGCGTGGGAGCAGGTAGTCGAGCGGCCGACCGTCCCGCACCCGAGCGCGTAATTCTGTCGACGACACCTCGAGCCTCGGGACCTCGACGTGGTCCCACCGCCATCCGTCCGGCACCCCGCCGGCAGGGGCGCCCGGGCGATCGACCACCACGAGACGTGCGAGGTCGCGCACCTCGTCGGAGCGCTCCCACGTCGTGAGGCCGGCAGCGGCGTCCGCCCCGAGGACCAAGAACAGATCCGCTCCGGGATGACTGCGTGCGAGGTCCGCCAACGTGTCGGCCGTGTAGCTGTCGCCGCCCCGGTCGATCTCGGCCGACGATGCCTCCAGACCGTCGACACCCCGCACGGCAGCCTCGACCATGGCCAGACGGTCGGCAGCCGCGCTGATCGATCGGGTCCCGACCTTCTGCCACGGCTGATTCGCGACGACGAGCAACACCCGGTCGAGTGCCAATGCGTGGCGGACGTTCACGGCGGTCACCAGATGACCGACGTGTGGCGGGTCGAACGTGCCGCCGAAGACCCCGATGCTCGCTCCCACGTTCCGCACCGTACCGTCCGGGACCACGGGCTCGGCCGCCCCCGAACGGCCGAGAAACCCGCTGTGGCCTGGCTTGACACGTGTGGGACACTGGATCTTCGCCCTCCCCCGGCGTCCATGGACGAGTCGGTCTGCTCCGCCGCCTCGACGGGTAGGGAACCGAGCACGACAGGCCCATTTCAGCGGGGCTTGTGACCACCGTCACAACATTGGTGGGAATCACACGGCTGCAACCTTCGTTGGAACACATGACATGAGCGATTCTGTAGGTCAATACCTCAACGAAATCGGCATGGTGCCGCTCCTCACCGCAGAGGAAGAGCGCCAATTGTCGCAAGTCATCGAGAAGGGCCGGGAGGCCCGCGAAGCCCTCGAAGAGGGTGAACGGCCCTCCCGAGATGCTCGGAAGGCCATCGGCGCTGCCGCGGCGGCCAAGGACCGGTTCATCCGGGCCAACCTCCGCCTCGTGGTGTCGATCGCCCGCCGGTATCCCCTCCCGCCGTCGATGGAACTCCTGGACCTGATCCAGGAGGGCAACCTCGGCCTCGAGCACGCGGTCGACAAGTTCGACTGGCGCAAGGGCTTCAAGTTCTCCACCTACGCCACCTTCTGGATCCGCCAGGCCATCGGCCGGGCGCTCGACCAGAAGGCCAGTCTCGTCCGCCTGCCGGGCGACCGCTCGGCCAGCCTGCGTGCCGCACTGCGTCACGCATCCGGCGAGGGCGGCGAACTCGACGACGAGCACGCTCGTCTGCACCGGCTGACCACCCCGACATCCCTCGACCGCCAGGTCGGCGACGATCCGGACGGCTCCGAACTCGTCGACCTCCTGGCCGATTCCAAGGCCGGGCCGGAGGCCGTCACCCTGGCCCGTGCCGAAGACGACATGGTCGTCGGGCTCCTCGACGTGCTCGAGCCCCGGGCTCGCTTCGCTGTCGAGCAGCGCTTCGGCCTCAACGACGGCCGCACTCGCAGCTATCGCGAGGTCGGCGAAGAACTCGGCGTCACCGCCGAAGCCGCCCGACGCCTCGTGAAGCGGGCCGTCGGCACCGTCCGGGAAGAAGCCGGTACCCGCGGAGCGGCATAGCCACATTTCACATCCCGCAATCTGGTCAGTGGCCACCCTCTCCCTGGGGTGGCCACTGATCGTTTTGACCAATGACCGCCGGAACCGCTTTCCGTCGCGGACCCCGACCGTGCGAGGCTGAAGACCGTGAGCAACTGGAACCCGAGCACCTGGCGGGAGCGCCCCGCCGCCCAGCAACCCGATTGGCCCGACACGGGCGCCGTCGACGGCGTGCTGAAGGAGCTCGGCTCCTATCCCCCGCTGGTGTTCGCCGGCGAGGCCCGGGCGCTCACGGATCAACTGGCTCAGGTCGCCGCCGGCGAAGCGTTCCTGCTCCAGGCCGGCGATTGTGCCGAGTCGTTCGACTCGTTCTCGGCGACGGCGATCCGCGACAAGCTCAAGGTCATCCTCCAGATGGCCGTCGTGTTGACGTATTCCTCCGGCGTGCCCACGGTGAAGGTCGGACGTATCGCCGGCCAGTTCGCGAAGCCTCGCTCGAGCAACACCGAGACGGTCGACGGTGTCGAACTCCCCTCGTTCCGCGGCCACATCGTCAACGACATCGGCTTCAGTGACGCGTCCCGCACCGCCGACCCGGCTCGCCTCCTGCAGGCGTACAACCAGTCGGCGTCGACCCTCAACCTCCTGCGCGCCTTCACCAAGGGCGGCTTCGCGGACCTCCGCCAGGTGCACGCCTGGAACCAGGAGTTCGTCGCGTCGTCGAAGGAGGGGCAGCGCTACGAACAGCTCGCCTCCGACATCGAACGCACGCTGTCGTTCATGCGCGCCGTCGGCATCGACACGCCCGACACCCCGAGCCTCCACGAGGTCGACTTCTACACCTCCCACGAGGCACTCCTGCTCGGCTACGAGGAAGCGCTGACGCGCCAGGATTCCCTCACCGGCGACTGGTACGACTGCTCGGCCCACATGATCTGGATCGGTGAGCGGACGCGTCAACTCGACGGCGCCCATGTCGAATTCTTCCGGGGCGTCAAGAACCCGGTCGGCTGCAAGGTCGGACCGACGGCGACGCCCGACGACGTCTTGGCGCTGTGCGAGGCCCTCAACCCGGATCGGATTCCCGGGCGTCTCACACTCGTCGTCCGCCAGGGCGCCGACAAGGTCGCCGAGGGACTCCCGCCCCTGCTCGAGGCCGTGCGCGACGCCGAACACCCGGTCGTCTGGGCGTGCGACCCGATGCACGGCAACACCTTCACCGCCCCGTCCGGCCGCAAGACCCGCCACTTCGAGGACGTGGTCCGCGAGGTCGCCGGTTTCTTCGCCGCCCACAAGGCCGCGGGAACGTGGCCCGGAGGCATCCACGTCGAACTCACCGGCGACGACGTCACCGAGTGCCTCGGCGGCTCCGAGGACCTGGCGGACGAGGATCTCGGCACCCGCTACGAGACCATGTGCGACCCCCGTCTCAACGGCCGCCAGTCCCTGGACCTCGCCTTCCGAGTCTCCGAACTCCTCCGTTCGTAACACGCGCACCCGGCCCAACCCGGGAGTTCCGCGGAGAGGACGAGACCGCAGCGGTGCAGGGGCCGACGAGCCGAGCGCCAGCGAGGCGTCACCCCACCGATGCAAACGCGTCTGCGTCGTACGCGAGCTTTCCGAAGCGTGCGAGGAAAGTTCCGGCAGCACGGAATGTTGAGTGATCTGGTCGGGTTTGCCACACTGGTCAACTGAAAGCTGACCAGTTCGGTCAGGTATTCGATCAGACGAGGGAATCCGCCATGACGCAGAGCCGTGAGATCGTGCTCGATCCGGAACAGGCCACCGACATCGCCAAGTTCGAGTCGGTGCTCGCCGGGTATCTGTCCGGCGACATCGACGAGGACGCCTTCCGGGTGTTCCGCCTCACCAACGGCATCTACGGCCAACGCCAGGGCGGCACCAATCAGATGGTCCGCGTCAAGATCCCGTACGGCCAGGTCAGCCCCGAACAACTCGACATGATGGGCCACATCGCGGAGAACTACTCCCGCGGGTGGGGCCACATCACCACGCGCCAGAACATCCAGTTCCACTACGTCGAGCTCACTCGTATCCCCGACGTCATGAGGGAGCTGGCGAGTGTGGCGATGACGACCCGCGAGGCATGCGGCGACACCAACCGCAATGTCCAGGGCTGCCACCTCGCCGGCGCCTGCCCACACGAGGTGCTCGACATCACGGCGTGGGCCGAAGCCGCTCATCGGCACTTCCTGCGCAACCCGCTCGTGCAGCGCCTGCCGCGCAAGTTCAAGATCAACTTCTCGGGCTGCGACACCGACTGCGGCCAAGCCATGTTCAACGACTGCGGCGTCATCGCCGTCAGCCGTCCCCGTGAGGACGGCACCCTCGAGGCCGGGTTCCGCGTGTTCGTCGCCGGCGGCCTCGGCGCCAACCCGCACCCCGCCCTGGCGCTGGAGGACTTCACGCCTCGCGACGAACTCCTGGCCACCCTCGAGGCTGTCCTCCGCGTGTTCTCGAACCACGGCTACCGCGACAACAAGCTCCGGGCCCGCATGAAGTGGCTCGTCGACACCATGGGTTGGGAGACAGCCGAGCCCGAGGAAGGCGCCCGGGGCAAGGAGCCCGAGCTCGGCCTGAAGGATCGCATCCTCAAGGAGCGCAAGTTCCTCCTCGCGAGCTCGACCTGGCCGGGTGGCGTGCCCGAGGTCGTCGACAAGTGGGGCGACTCCCCCGCCGGTGTCGCCAGCGGCGTCGCACCCACCGAGATGGGTCAGGGCGTCCCGGTCATGCTCCGTCGCACCGGCGAGTACGAGCGCTGGGAGGACGCCAACGTCGTCCGTGGCAACGCCAAGGGCACCGTCTCTGCGTACGCGTGGTCTCGCCTCGGCGACATCACGGCCGACCAGTTCCGTGCACTCGCCTCGATCCAGCGGGAACTCGGCGCCGACGTCCGCATCACCAACCGCCAGAACCTCGTCTACCGCGATCTCACCGAGGACCAGCTCCGCACCCTGTTCGACCGCCTGTCGGTCATCGGGATGGCCGAACCCGGCGCCGAACTGTCGCGCGACGTCGTCGCCTGCCCGGGTGCCGACACCTGCAACCTGGCGGTGACGCAGTCGCGCGGACTCGCCGACGCGATCGGCGACGCGCTCGACGAGGCCGGCCTGGCCGAGGTCGGTGGCATCCGCACCAACATCTCCGGCTGCACGAACAGCTGTGGCCAGCACCACACCTCCGACATCGGCTTCTTCGGCGCCGAGCGTCGCGCCAATGGTCGATCGGCTCCGGGATACCAGATGCTGCTCGGCGGCTACGTCGGCCAGGAGAAGATCCACTTCGGCGAGAAGGCCCTTCGCTTGCCGGCGAAGAACGCGCCGGAAGCCGCCGTGCGCGTCGTACGTCGGTTCGCCGAGGAGCGCCAGGCCGGTGAGGATTTCCGCGCATGGATGGACCGCAGCGGCGGCGCCAAGGCCATCGGCGACACCCTCAAGGAACTCGACCACTTCCCGGACCACGACGAGAACCCCGACTTCTATGTGGACTACGGCGAGACGGGCCCCTACGTGAAGGAGATCGGCGAGTCCGAGTGCGCCACGTGAGCGCCTGATCCCCCGATCTGTTCCCGACCGTCCACGACTCCCGGAAGTTTCCTCCCATGCCCGTCACCGTGCCGCTGCCCAGCTTGCGCCACACCTACACCGACGACGAGCTCCTCGAGCTCAACGCCGAGTTCGAACACGCCCCTGCGTCGAAGATCATCTCGTGGGCCGTCGACGCGTTCGGGCCGCACCTGTGCCTGACCGCATCGATGACCGATGCGGTCCTCATCGATCTCGCCGTCAAGGCCGATCCGGCCATCGAGGTCGTCTTCATCGACACCGGCTACCACTTCCCCGAGACACTCGACACCGTCGAGGCCGTTCGTCGGCGCTACGGGCTGAACATGAAGATCATGACGGCGCCCGACAACACCGACGAACTGTGGAAGATCGACCCCGACAACTGCTGCTCGGCCCTGAAGGTCCAACAGCTCGAGCGGGCGTTGGCCGGCAAGGCGGCATGGATGAGCGGCCTCCGACGGGATGAGGCCGACACCCGCTCGAGCGCGCTCGTCGTCGGCCGTGACCTGCGCGGTCTGGTGAAGATCAACCCCATCGCGGCGTGGTCCGACCTCGACGTCGAGTCCTATGTGCGCGAGCACGACGTACCCGTCAACCCACTCGTGAACCAGGGCTACCCGTCGATCGGCTGCATGCCCTGCACCAAGCCCGTCGCCGCCGGCGAGGACCCGCGGTCGGGTCGCTGGAACGGCAAGGACAAGACGGAGTGCGGCATCCATCTCTCGTAGACGGCAGCGCCCGCTGACCGGGACGAGGAACAGCAACATCGAACGGTGTTCCTCGCGAACGAACGCCTTCCGGGCATGACCACAAACATGAATCCAACCCGATCGTTCCTCCGGCTGGTGGCGATCCTCGCCGTCGGCTTCTTCGCACTCGCTGCGTGTGGCGACGATGACGACTCGGCCGATGCCGGCTCGAACGATGCATCCACCGAGGATGCGAGCAACGATGGCGACGACGGCGGCAGCGACGGAGACTTCGCCACGTACTGCGAGTACTCGACGCAGATGACCGAACTCGCCGGGCCCGACGCACTCACGGATGAACTCGACACGAACTTGCGGGCCGAAGCGCCCGACGAGATCGCCGCAGACGTCGAGTTGACCCTCGACGCGTTCGCGACCGGCGACTTCAGCAGTGAGGACGTCGTCGAGGCGTCGCGGACGCTCACGGCTTTCCACGGCGAGCACTGCATGTAGCACGCCACCCTCCTGGCGGGACCCGAGGCGGCGAGCGGCGGCTCGCCGCCTCTGCCGCGCCCAGCCAGGTGTGACGCCGACTCGCTCCATACGCTAGGAACCCGCCGTGGGCAGCGAGCGACTGGCGATCGATGCGGAGCCAGGCCAGCCCGGAGCGCTGGACGACGACGAGATCGATCGATTGCGGGCGCGAGCTTCGGACGACCTCGCCGGTTCCGCTGCCCGGCGCGGCGTGGAGCTTCTCGCCGACCTGGCCGAGCGAACCCGCGGCGTGGACGATGAACAATTCTGTCGTGTCGTGACCGAACTCCTCGACGCCGTCGGCGATCTCGGTGACCTCGACCGGCAACAGCAGGTCGTCGCACTCGCCGTCGAGGCGACCGCCCGGGCGGAGGGCGTCACCCACGCCACTGGCGCTCTCGTCAAGGCGATGACCGCCCGGATCGCGACGGCGCGCGGTGACCGCGAAGCCTCCGAACGAGCAGTCAGCGAGGCACTCGCTGCGATCGACGGGCACGAGGTCGATGCACGCTCGAGGGTCGCGCTCTCGTTGTCCCTGCACCGGGCCACCAACGGCGTCGGCGACCGCGCCCAGGCCGAACGATTCGTCGCGATGGCGAGAGACGCCGCCCGATCGGCCGAGGACCACCGGTTGGAGTTGCGAGTCGAGGTCGCAGCGGCGCTGGATGCTCTCGACGCCGGGAGGAGGCCCGGCCTGATGCGGGCCCTTGCTCGCATCGACGATCTGCGCCGGTTCGTCACCAGCCCAGTCGCGCTGCTCGCCGCCCGATCGGTCGAGAACTCCCTGGCCGTGCTCGAGGGCCGCTATGACTCCGCCGCGACCGGGCTGGCCGATCTCGACGACCTCGCCGAGGAAGCCGGTGTCGACTCCCCGGTCGTGTGGCGCCAGTTCGCGATGCTCGGGCTCGACACCGCCGACCTGGCGACGTTCCTCCCCACGATCCTCGCCCAGTCGGACTCGTTTCCCCAGTCCGCCACGCTGCATGCGCTGGCCGCACTCACGCATCTGCGGGCCGGCGATGCGAGCGCGGCACGTCGGATCGTACGGGGGCTCGCCGCGTCGGACTTCGGCGACCTCGGTGCGGGCGGACCGGCACCGGTGACGGGAGCGATCCTCGCCCAGACCGTGCACGAACTCGGCGACGCCGACCTCGCCGAACCATTGTTGGTGGCCCTGGCGCCCTTCGGCGACCGCTGTGTCGTCGACGTGACCGGCTCGGCGATCTGGCTCGGGTCGCTCGATCATCACCGGGGGCTGCTCGCCTCGCTCGCTGGCCGCCACGAGGAGGCAATTCGTCTTCTCGACCGGGCGGCAGAGGTACACGAGCACATGCGATCGCGACCATGGTCCGTTCGGACCGCGCTCGCCGGGGCCCTCGCGCGCGAACGTGCCGCCGGATCACGGACACGAGACGAAACGGCGACGGACCTTCGTCGATGGGCCGCCGAGCGGTGCAGCGAGCTCGGGATGCGCCAGCCACCCGAGCCACGGAGCGACGCCACGGCCGAGCGGACACTCCTGTGGCGCACCCAGAGCGACCATTGGGAGATCGGAGCACCCGATGGTCCGATCCATGTCGCGGACCGAGTGGGCCTCTGGTATCTCGGTCGGCTCCTCGAGGCGCCCGGGGTCGAGATCTCGGCGACGGATCTCGACCGGGCGCGGCATCCATCCAACGGTCGTGGCGAGGCACAGAGTCGGGTCAACGTCACCAAGGCGATCCGCTCCGCCATCGCACTCGTCGGCGAACACGACGAGGAGCTCGGCGCCCATCTCTCGACATCCATACGGACGGGGGCACGCTGCCGATACGAGCCGGGTCCGCTGCGAGTCAGCTGGACGGTCGGCCTGGGATGACCACGCACGACGCGTCGGTCGAGCGACGGGCGGTTCAGGCGCTCCTCGACGCGAAGGACACGGTCGATCCCGACTCGTTCGTCCGGGGCCTGGTGGAGTCGGTGGAACGGTTGATCCAATCCGATCCCGACCCGTCGCTCGCGCACCGGGCGTCACTCATGGCGTTGAAGACGGCGATCCGCTCACCTGACCGGAGCCTCGAGGTCGCGGCAGCGCGAACCGTCCACCTCGCGAGCCGAGCGGCGCGCGATCGTCCCGGCGCGACGAGCGCGCTGAAACGCATGCGTGAGGCTGCGGAGGCATCGGGGTCGGTCGAAGGTCTCTACGACGCCACGTGGCTCGAGTTGTTGGCCGCCGTGACGTCGGGAGACCGGTTCGGGGTACGCAGGAGCATCGGAGCACTCCGGAGCTTCGCAACGGCCGGGCACTCCCACCGGGCGGTCGCGTTGCACCGAGCAGCGCGCGAGATCGCCGACTCGATCGCCGGCCCGGTGCCTCGCGGCTCGTGGCCGGACGGCACACCCCTTGCGGAGGATCGCGAGCTCGGGCCTGCCCTCGCCGCGTGGATCTCGATCGACGACGAACGTCTCGAGGACGCCCGCTTCGCACTCGACCGGATCTTGGAGACCGATGGAATCGACCGACTTCCGGCATCGATTCGCGATGCGGCGGTGCTCGTCGCCGCTCGCTCGTGTGCGCTCCTGGGAGCGACGGAACACGCCCCCGGCCTCCTCGACGCGCTGGGCCGGGTGCCCGACGTGTTCGTCGTCACCGGTCCTCAGCCACTCCGATGGCTCGGATCCGTCGACCTCGCCATGGCAGAGGTCGCGCAGGTGGCCGGCGACGTCGAACTCGCATCCTCCCGACTCGAGGCCGCCCGCGACGCATGCGATGCGCTCGGCGCCCACTCGATGCAGGACCGACTCGACCGACTCGACCGACGGTCCCCCGGACGGGGCGGCTCGGCGGCGCCATCAGCGCCACCGCCGGCCGTGGACAACGCGGTACGACTCGAACGAACGGGAACGATGTGGCGCTACCGCCGTGCGGACATCGACGTCGTGTTGCCCGACCGAAAGGGTCTCGACCAACTTCGACGCCTCCTGTCCCAGCCGGGTCGAGAGCACCACTGTGTCGACCTCGTGGGCCGAGCAATCGCCGTACAGGCCGGCGTCGAGACCATCGACGACCAGGCAAAGAAGGCCTATCGAGCCCGTTATGACGATCTGCTGGCCACCATCGGCGAAGCCGAGGCCTGGAACGACGACGAGCGCGAGTTCCGTGCGCGTGAGGAACTGACGGCCCTCGCAGACGAACTGGCGAGCGGCGTCGGCCTGAGTGGACGGACACGCCGAACCGGATCAACCGTCGAACGTGCTCGAGTCAACGCCACCCGCACGATCCGGGCAGCGTCTGCGCTCCTCGCTCGGCACGACCCACTCTTCGGGGCACACCTCGAGCGCTGTGTCCGCACCGGCGCCTACTGCGTGTACGAGAGCGACGGAGCGTTCGACGTCTCGTGTTGAACCGGGACGATCACCGGCCGTTGACGGACCAGTGCCAGGGCTCGGACGGGAGGTTGTAGAAGCCGTAACTCGAGGCGTTGGCAGCCATCCACTGGAACGCTGGGGACGAACGGGAGTTGATGATCCGACCCTGGTAGGTGAAGTCGATCGCCAGGCCACGTTCGTGCATCGAAGTGCCCGGACGGGCCGTGGGCGGCGAGCACTGGCTCGCCGGCATCTGGTAGATCGCGTAGTTGCTGGTCCCGCAGTTGTTCCGCCGGGTCGCGATCTGGCCCGCAGAGGAGCGGTAACCGCCGCCCGAGAGTGAGATCCCGGCGGACTCCGCTGCCGACAACAGACTCGCCGTCTGGCTGGCGATGCTCTGGTGGACTTGGATGCCCCGGACCGAGACGATGCTCCCCGAACCGGTGATCGAGATCGTCGTCGAACCGCCGCCACTGGAAGAGGACGGCGCGGCCGGAGCGGACGCCGCGGCCTTGGCGGCCGCGGCAGCGATCGCCTTCTGCTCGGCCGCGTACTTGGCGCCGAGTTCCTCATCGAGTGCGGCCAGACTCGCAGCCTCTCCCAGACGCTGATCGAGGCGGGCTTGGACGTCGGCGACGACCTTCTGTTGCTGATCGCGAGCCTGACTGACCTCGGCGAGCTTGGTGTCGACGGCCTGCCGGTTGGACTCTGCCGCTTCGGCGGCGGCAGCCGCATTCGAACGTGCGGTCTCGAGGTCTTCCCGAGCACGCTCGAGCAGGTCGAGGACGTCGAGCTGGCTGGAGGACTTCGCCTCGAGCAACGACTTCTTGAGCTCGGCCTCGCCGATGGTCTCCGACGCCAGCGAGTCGATGACGCTGGAGGACTCGGGTGGGCGGACGTAGGCAGCGATCGCCACGTCCTTGACCGCGGTGTTCAGCTCGGCGATCTCGGCTTGTTTGGCTTCGACCTCGGCGGTGGCGGCAGCCAGGGCGGCGTCGGCCTCGGCGGCTTTTCGCTCCGCATCGGCGAGCGCCGCCGTCTGTGCGGACACGTTGGCGTCGAGGGTGGCCAGCGCGGCCTCGACCTCGGCGTCGCTCGCTTGGAGGGCGTCGACCTGGGCAGCGACGGCGGCCCGCTTGCGCTGGACCTCCTCGCGCTCGGACTTGGTGTCGGCGCCGGCGGTGGCCGGGACGATGACCATCACGACCGCCAGTGCGGCAGCGGTCAGAGCCCGGAGCGGATGCTGGATTGGGAGCGTCATGAGGCGAAGGAGGGTGGGGACGGGGGCGGAGGAAGGGCACTCGGTCCGGGTCCGACCCCGTTCCTTGGCCTGCGGTCGACCGCGTACGGTCGATCAATATTGCGAAACGGTAACAAACCTGAGTCGGTTTGTCACAGTCACGACAAGGTAGCCGCCCCGCGCCGTTGCCGGGTGGACATCCTCGATCTATTCGAGGACGTCGACGAACCGTTCCAGTTGGCGCAGATTGCGGCATTCGTAGACACCGTCGGTGTAGCCGGCGTACTCCCCGATGATCGAGTCACCCGTGTCCCAGTACGACCTCGGTTCCGGGTTCAGCCAGTAGACGTGGCGCGCTCGGTGCTGCATCTCCTTGACGACCCACGACTGCGACGCGTGGTAGTTGTTCCGCGCATCTCCGAGCAGGAGGACGGTGGTCTTGGGACCCACGTCCTTGCCGTACTTGCCCCAGAAGACCTCGAAGGCGTGTCCGTAGTCGGAGTGGCCGTCGACCCAGACCACGTCGGCCTCGGTGTTGACCCGGTGGACCGCCTCGGCGATGTCCTCCACACCGACGAACAGACGTGTGACCTCGTCGATGCCGTCGATGAAGACGAACGCCCGCACCTTCGAGAACTGCCCCTGGATGGCGTAGACCAGGTGGAGGGTGAAGCGGGCGAAGCTGGCGACCGAACCGGAGATGTCGGCCACCACGAAGATCTCGGGCTTGGACGGCCTCGGGTACTTGAACTTCGGCTCGGCGGGGACGCCGCCGTAGCTCAGCGAGTGGCGGATCGTGTTGCGGAAGTCCAGCGGACCCTTGCGGCCGTGCCGACGCTTGCGAGCCAGACGGACCGCCAGCTTGCGGGTCAGCGGATAGATGGCCTTGCGCAGCATCGCCATCTCTTCGCGGGATGCGTGCATGAAGTCGATGTCTTCGGGCAACGGCTTGCGCAGCGTCTTGGCCATGGCCTCGACGCCACGGTCGGCCACGAGACGGCGACGGATCTCGGACTCGATCTCCTGCTTCAGGTGCTCGATCCGGGTCTGGTACTCGTCTTGTTCGAGCCGTTCCTCGAGGGCGCTGAGCGGGTCGGGAGAGTCCTGTCGAGCTTGCTCCATGAGCTGATCGAGGACGCCGTCGAGGTCGAGGTGTCGCAGCGTGCGGTACAGGTAGTAGGTGCCGCCGACGGGGCGACCGGGCTCCATGCCGGCGAACCGCTTGACCGACTGCTGGGCGACGGCGCGCATCATGCCCTGATCGCCCTGCTGGAGCGCCTTCATCAGCATCTGCGCGATCTCCTCGGGCGTCATGGCGTCCATCGCGCCACCGCCGCCGGAACCATCGCCTTCGTCGCCCTGGTCGCCCTGGAGCTGCTCCATGAGCTCGTCGAGCGCGTCGGAGAGGTCGGCATCGGGGTCGATCTCGTATTCGGGGCCCCGATAGGAGAAATAGACCTCGAACACGGTCTCGAACGCCCGCCAGTGCGAGTTGTTCTTGACCAGCGTCGCCGCGAGTGCGTACTTGAAGGCTTCGCGGTCCTCGAGCGGGATGTGCTTGACCGCTTCCATCGCGTCGAGGTTCTCGGTGAGAGACACCGGGAGCCCAGCGGCCCGCAACTCCTGGATGAACCCGGCAAGCAGCTCGTTCAGCGCCACACCGGCGCCGGCCTCGGCTTCGGAGCGCACGGCTCCCCCGTCGGTGGGGCTGGGGGATACGTCCGAGGAGGTCGTCACGGCACCAACGCTAGCGGCCGCCTTGACCGGTTGGTCAAGGCGGTTCGTCGTCAGCCGCCGAGCGCGGCGACCGCAGCTTCGGCGAGTTCGACGAGCGGCGAGTCGTCGAAGTCCTGTACGTCGACCATCACGTTGAAGCCCGGTCCGAACACCTCGTAGCTGATCTGGACCTGGCCGTAGTTGGCCTCGGGATCGATCTCGGCTCGCAGCGCCGGATACCCGGCGATCTCGAGTTCCTCGAACGTGTAGTCGTCGGTACCGGGCTCGGACTGCCGGGACTGCGGGTCGCCGCCGGCGGCATCGCCGACGGCATAGGACACCCGGTACAAGCCGTCGTCGTCGGGCGTCGGGTCGTAGTTGCAGTTGCCGCCCAGGTCGGAGAGGCCCGGGGACGGGTTCTCGGCGGTCACCGGCATGCCGACGATCGCCTCGACCTCGCTGGCGTCGAGCACATCGCAGGGCTCCTCGAGCGTCGACGGCACGCCGGACGCCGCATCCCCGTCGCCGGCGTCATCGGATCCGTCATCGGAGCCGGCGTCGGCGTCCTGGCTGTCACTGCCGTCCGACTGCGACGAGGCACCGGATTCGGTCTGTGCATCGTCATCGTCGCCGCATGCGAAGAGGAACAGGACCGCCACGAACAGGGCTGCCAGGGAACGGGTGGTCGCGCGCATCATGATCCTTTGCGGGTGTCGAGAAATGTCGGCTCGACACCGTGCCACAACCACGGAGCGTGGTCGCGGACCCGCCGGCTCAGCTCTCGGATGCGTTGGCGTCGGCGTGCATCTCGGACTTGGTGTCCTCGAGTTCGCGCAACGCCTTGGTGATGTCCGACTGGTACTTGAGCAGGATGTTGATGGTGTCGCGCGCCGTCTCGGCGTCGACCTGTTTCACGCCGAGCAACAACAAGGTACGGGCCCAGTCCAGGGTCTCGGAGACCGACGGGCTCTTCTTGAGCTCGAGGTTGCGGATCGACCGCACGATGCGGGCCACCTGGTCGGCGAGCGACTCGGTGATGTCCGGGACCTTGGTGAGGACGATCTCTTTCTCGCGCTCGAGCTCGGGGTAGTCGACGTGGAGGTAGAGGCAGCGACGCTTGAGCGCCTCGGACAGCTCACGCGTGTTGTTCGAGGTGAGGAACACCATCGGGATCTGCTTCGACTCGATGGTCCCCAGCTCGGGGATCGACACCGTGTAGTCCGACAGGATCTCGAGCAGCAACGCCTCGGTCTCGACCTCGACACGGTCGACCTCATCGATGAGCAGCACGACCGGGTCGTCGGCCGTGATGGCCTCGAGCAGCGGACGGGTCAGGAGGAAGTCATCGGAGAAGATGTCGCCCGACAGGTCGTCCCACTCGTCAGAACCGCTGTCGTCGCCCTTCCCGGCGGCCTGGATACGCAGGAGCTGCTTCTTGTAGTTCCACTCGTACAACGCCTTGGACTCGTCGAGGCCTTCGTAGCACTGGAGCCGGATGAGTCGGGCGCCCGACATCTCGGCCACCGACTTGGCGAGCTGCGTCTTGCCGGTACCTGCGGGACCTTCGACGAGGATCGGCTTCTGCAGCCGGTCGGCGAGATAGACGATGCCGGCGATGCCCTCGTCGGAGAGGTAGTCGACCTTCTGCAGGCCCTCTCGGACGGCGGGGACGGACTCGAAGCGGGGATCGGCCATGGGGCGAGGCTATCGGTCGCCTTGACCGCTCGGTCAACTCGGTTCCCCACCCCGATGCGGCGGCGGTCGAGCGAAGACGGGTCAGGAGCGACGAGCCTTCTTGCCGGCGGCCCGGAGCTTCGACTGCAGCGACCGTGCGACCGACTTGAGTGTCTTGGGGTCGGATTCCGTGTTGGACTCGATCAGGGTCTTGAGCGAGTCGGCTTCGTCATCGGCGAGCCCGACCGCGACCGCCTCTCCCCGGGCGACGGCCTGCTGCGCCTCACCCGGGAGACCGCCGTCGGCGGTCTCGATCGCCTCCACCGCCTCGTCGAGCAGATCCTCGTCCGCCTCGCCTGGCTCGTCGTCGACGAGTTCGAGCAACTCCTCGGCGACATCGGTGTCCAGGAACACGACGCGTTCGTCGTCCTTGCCCATGCGGGCTCCTTCCGGTTCGGACCGCGACGCCCGTCGCCCGGTCTCCCTCTCGGTCCTACCCGGCGGCCGGTCCGATCAGAACGAAGGGGTTCGTCAGCCTCGGGTCTGGCCGTCACCCCGGACGATGAACTTCTCGGTCGTGAGCTGCCGCAGCCCCATCGGACCTCGCGCGTGCAGCTTCTGTGTCGAGATACCGATCTCGGCACCGAAGCCGAACTCCTCACCGTCGACGAACCGCGTCGAGGCGTTGACGACCACGGCAGCGGCGTCGACCTCGCGGGTGAATCGGTCGGAGGCCGCGAGGGAGGTGGTGACGATCGCCTCGCTGTGACCGGAACCGTGCCGAGCGATGTGGTCGATGGCCTCGTCGAGGTCGTCGACGACGCCGACCGCCAACTTGAGATCGAGGTACTCCTCGCCCCACTCCTCGTCGCTCGCTGTGCCGATCGAGGGAGCGAGGGCACGCGCACGGTCGTTGCCGACCAGCTCGACGTCCTCGAGCGCGCCGACGACGCGAGGCAGGAACTGGGACGCCACCGACGCGTGCACGAGCAGCTTCTCGGCGGCGTTGCAGACGCTCGGCCGCTGCGTCTTGGCGTTGACCACGATGTCGATGGCCATGTCGAGATCGGCGGCATCGTCCACGTAGACGTGACAGTTGCCTGCACCGTCGATCACGAACGGAACCGTGGCGTTGTCGAGGATCGAACGGATCAGGGACGGACCACCGCGAGGGATGAGGCAGTCGATGTGGTCCCGGAGCTGCATGAACTCGGTCGCGGCCTCGCGGCTGACGTCGTCGACCAGGACCAGCGCGTCCTGAGGCAACCCGGCCTTGTCGAGCCCGTCGCGCAGGATGGCGGCGATGGCCGTGTTCGAGGCGATCGCCGCGGACGACCCACGGAGAAAAGCCGCATTGCCGGACTTGAGGCACAATCCGAAGGCGTCCGAGGTCACATTCGGGCGCGACTCGTAGATGATCGCAACGACGCCGAGCGGTACCCGCACCTGCTGGATCCGCAGACCATTCGGTCGGACCCAACCGTCGGTGACCTCACCGACCGGGTCGGGCAGGGAGGCGACCTGACGCAGACCGCCGGCCATCGCGCCGATCCGGTCCTCGGAGAGGCGCAGACGGTCGACCAGACCCGACGCCATCCCCCCGTCCTCCTCGCGCTCGACGTCCACCGCGTTGGCGGCGAGGATCTCGTCAGACCGCTGCTCGAGCAGCTCGGCGGCGGCGAGCAGTGCTGCGTCCTTGGTGTCGGTCGACGCCGTCGCCAGCAGTCGCGAAGCGATCTTCGCACGCGCGCCGAGCTCTGCCACGGGGGTACCAGCCATGTCCCCAGTGTACGGATCGGCCATTGGCCACTCTCAGCCCGCCTCCCCCCATCGGGCAGACTCGGCACCGTGGAAGCAGACCCCGTTCTCGGTCAGGCCGTCGACGCCTTCTGCGACGCGCTCGGACCTCGGGTCCGCGACCTCGCCGGCTCGGTGGCGGGGATCGACGGCGAGCAGGTGGAGGCCGACGTGCAGGTCGAGGCGTACAACCTCGCCGCCGCCTTCATCGACTGCGACGGACTCCACACCGACGACGAACTGTGGGCGTTCATCGCAACGTTCGGACCGCGCTTCGGCGGTTCGCTGGCGAAGGCGCTCCCTGCCGATGTTCGTAGCGCTCGCTTGGTGAGCGGTCGCAAGAGCTTTCTCGACGAACCATCGGAGTTGCTCG
>JAPKDO010000039.1 GCA_028822535.1 Acidimicrobiales bacterium | reverse complement strand
GCGAACAGCCACCGCAGGCCGGCGACCACGATCACCACGCCGGCGCCGACCCGGAACGTTCCGAGGTTGATGTCGAGCACGTCGAGGGCCGGCTGTGAGAGGACAGCGCCGGCGATCAGCGCGCCGAGTGCAGCCGCCGCGCCGGCGATGACCGGCCCGGGTCGGTTGGTTCGCCGGTCGTGCGCCAGCGCCACGAGCGCAGCCGCGGGATTGCAGGCGAGGAGGAATGCGACGAGGGCAGAGATCACCGGGGCTCCTGCGAGGGGATCGGTCGAACGGGGGCGGGGCGGGTCATGGCAGCACCGGCTCGGCGGCGAGAAGGCCCGATGCTGCGTGCTGCTGGTCGTCCATGCGGGTGAAGTCGTCGTAGAACCAGGCGCCGGCGACCTCGGGCGGAGCGTTCGACGATGCAGGCACCTGCTGTTCGGCCAGCCGCGCCGCGCCACACGCCAAGGCTTCATCGGCGCCGGTTGCGAGGTCGGCCATGCGAGCGTCGACCTGGGTCATCGAACGGAGTTCGGCCAGCCCCTCGATCCAGGTCCCGTATCCGGACCCCCGAGGAGCGGGCCCATGGGTGACCGACCCGTAGCCGGTGCCCCGCTGGGCGTCGAAGCGGATGAAGGACGCATACCGGTGGAGGAGGCCCCTGGCGTAGTCGATGTGGTGGTCCTCCAACCCCCACTCGACCATCTCGGCCAGCGAGTAGGCCGCCCACTGGTCCGGCCACGGCTGCGGGAAGAAGTCCTCGTCGGCGTCCCGGCGGGTCGAGAGATAGTCGAGCGTCAGCAACGCGGGCGCCCGATACCCCTCCAGCGGGAAGAGCTCGTGCACCATCGCGATCGCCCAGAGCGCCTCGCCGGTCGCGTACACGGAGGTCTCGCCCGGGACCGGAGCTTGGCCTTCGACGTCGTAGAAGTTGAGCATCGAGCCGTCGTCACGTTGCTGACCCACCAGGAATCGAGTGACCGCGAGGAGCGTGTCGTCGTGGATCGGGTCGTCGGTGACGATCCGGCGGTGCGCGAGCGACACCGCGAGCAGCGCAGCCGCCCCGAGCTTCGCGGTGTCGCCGCCGGTGAACGCCGTGCCGTCACCGGCGGGCTCGAGTCGGTCGAGCATCCATCGCAGTCCACGGTCGGCGGCGTCGAGAAACTCGAACTCGCCGGCCTCGACGAATTGGTACAGGCTCATGGTGACGCCGGCATGACGGACGAGGTTGTAGTCCTCGGCCGGGGTCGAGTCGTCCCGGTTCCAGCCGTAGAGGTAGCGGCCGCTCGGCTCCTGGTTGGCGACGATCCAGTCGCCGGCGCTTACGGCGGATGCCCGCGCGCCGGTCGAGGTGAGTGGCGGACACACCTCGGGAGCCCAGAAGGTCAACCGCAGCACGCCGAGTCCGACCACCCACGCGAGCAGCGCCCCACGGACGCGACGGGACGAGCTCATCGCCACCGGTTCCGCGGCGCGACGATGAAGAACGTCAACGGGAGGCGGCTCCGAACCATCTGCAGAGCTTCGCGCCCGTGCAGCGTCGAGCCGTCGCGGTCGTGCACTTCGACGCCGTGCGGTTCGGCCGCTGCTCCCGGATCCACCCGCACATCGAAGCGCGCCAACCAATCGAGACGGCGGATACGCCCCGCCATCGCATCGTCGGACACGACGACTCGTCGATCCCGAGTCGACGGCGTGGCCCAGATCGCGAGCGCAGCGACGGCCGCGAGGCTGAACACCTCGACCGACGCCGACAGTTCGATCGACAGGTGAAACAAGACCGCGACCCACACGGCGGCGATCCGGGTCCGCCCGAACCACAGCCCGACGCCGATGCACACTTCCATCGCCACGGCGAGCGGGGAGGTGACGGCGTGCACCCAGCGTTGGGTGACGAGGTCGACCACCCATCCCGCGATCGGTTCGGGTACCCGAGTCGCCACCAGGTGTTGGTGGCGCACGGCCCGATCCCACAACACGAGCCCGCCGGCCCAGTCGGGGTCGATCAGCTTCGAGATCCCCGATGCGAGGTAGACCGACGACGCCATGATCCGCAGCAGCCACAACGGCCACAGGGTGGCTCGGTCGTCCGGCGGTCCCACGCCGTCGGAGCGCCGTCGCCGGGCGTCGAGCGACAGGATCCGGCCACTGTCCGACAGCGCCACCGCCACCAGCAGGAAGATGAGGAAGGCGCGGTTGTGGCGGAAGTGGCGCTGGGAGAGGAAGAAGTTGCCGGCGACGCAGACCGTGGTGAGAGGCGCCGCGAGCCGGGTGTGCCATCCGAGCCCCATGGCCACCGCGCCGGCGACGCCCGTCCAGATCAACGCCACCTGCGCCCCGGCGGGGGCCTGTGGCAGGAACGTGAACCACGGCTCGTTGAAGTGGTCGAGGTAGCTGACCCCGTCGAGCGTGTCGACGAGGAACGGCCACAGGTGGACGACCACGACGGGGGCGAGGACGATCCGGAGGACGGCCATCGCTCGGATCGAGCCGGGAACGTCGAAGACGTCCTCGAAGGTGTGCGGCGCGATCAGGCCTCGGCGGCGCAACGGTGCCGTGTCCTGGGCGGTCACCGCGCCTCCTCGCGTTCGTCGCTGCGCAGGACGCGCTCGTCGGGGCCGCGGGTGTTGCGGAAGCCGGTCACGTCGGCCTCGAGGTAGCGGGTCTCGGTGTCGTCGGGCGTGTGGTCGGCGACCCAGTCGAGCGCTTCGTCGAGGAAGTCGAGCGACGCGTCCAGTCCCGAGTACGCATGCTTCGTCCGTTCGGGGTGCTGCACCACCCGCCATCCGACGAGGTCGTTCCAGTCGTAGCGATCGCCGTCGCTCGGCCACGGCTCGTCGATCGGGATACGGCTGCCGTCGGCGGTGACCCGAACGATGTCAGCTCTCCACGTCGACGACTCGTTGAACGGTTGGAAGCCGAAGAAGTTGTGCGGGTCGTCGTAGCTGCGCAGGATCAGCACCGACTGGGCGAGGAGGACGGCGACGAAGAACGCGCGCACGAGTCGCGCTCGCCAGCGCGTTCGAACGATCGTGCCGGTTCCCTCCATGAGGCCGCGAGTGTGACGCACGCCGGTCTGACAAGGTGCCCATCGTGCCCGGCTCCGTCGAATCGTCCGTCTCCGAGCCCTGGTGGAAGACCGCCGTCTTCTACCAGATCTATCCCCGCTCCTTCGCCGACGGGAACGGCGACGGCATCGGCGATCTCGCCGGCATCGCCGACCGACTCGACCACCTCGTCGACCTGGGGATCGACGCGGTGTGGCTCTCGCCGTTCTACGAGTCGCCGATGCGTGACTTCGGCTACGACATCTCGGACCACTGCGCCGTCGACCCGATCTTCGGTTCGATGGAGGACTTCGACCGAGTGCTCGCCGGCCTGCACGAGCGGGGCATCAAGCTGATCGTCGACTTCGTCCCCAACCATGTCTCGAGCGACCACGCCTGGTTCGTCGAGGCGCAGTCCGATCCGTCGTCCGACAAGCGGAACTGGTTCGTCTGGGCCGACCCCGAGTTCGACGACGAGGGCGTGCGCCGGCCGCCCACCAACTGGACCGCGTCCTTCACCGAGGAGTCGGCGTGGGAGTGGGACCCCTCCCCAGAAGATCCGTCGTCCGGGCAGTACTACCTCCACCTCTTCCTCCCCAGTCAGCCCGACGTCAACTGGCAGGACCCCGACCTCGAGGCTGCGCAACACGACGTGCTCCGCTTCTGGCTCGACCGCGGCGTCGACGGCTTCCGCATGGACGTGCTCAACGCCATCGGCAAGGACCCCGAACCACGCGACGTCCCCGAGTCGATCGTCGGCATCCCCCAGGTCGTACTCGTCCACCACGACACCGCCATGCCCCTCATCCGTCGCATCCGCGACACCGTCGACGCAGCGGGCGACACCTTCATCATCGGCGAGATCGTCACCGGTGACATCGAGGTGCAGGCGTCGTACCAAGGGGCCGGTGACGGCGTGCACGCGAGCGTGAACTTCGCCTCTGTCTGGACGCCGTGGGAACGCGACGCGTGGGCCGACCTGCTCGCGAATACGGAGGCCGGCTACCCGTTTGGCGGCCCCACGTGGCCGTCGTACGTCCTGTCCAACCACGACAACCCCCGGCATCGGACGCGCTACGGCGGCCACGAGTCCCGGGCGCGCGCGGCAGCGATCCTGTTGCTCAGCGTGCGTGGGATCCCGTTCCTCTATGCCGGGGAAGAACTCGGTCTCGAGGATGCGACGATCCCACCGGACCGTGTCGTCGATCCGGGCGGCCGAGACGGCTGTCGTGCGCCGATCCCGTGGACCGGCGACGGCGACCACGGCTGGGGGCCGGGCGCATGGCTTCCGTTCCCGCCGGATGCGACCATCCGGAACGTCGACGCGCAGAAGACGGGCGACGTCACGATGTACGACCTGTACCGGTCGGTGCTCGCCGCTCGACGGGCATCGCCGGCGCTCCAGGTCGGATCGCTCGACCTGGTCGACCTGCATCCCGAGGTGTTGTCGTTCCGCCGGCGGCACGGCGAGGACGAACGGACCGTCCACGTGAACTTCGGCGACGAGGTGGTCGAGCTCGACACACCCTCGGCGACGCTCGTCGTGTCGTCGTCCGGAGCGACCGAGGGCACGTTCGACGGGCACCTGCCCGGCGGCGCCGCGGTGGTGGTGCGGCCATGACGGTCACCGTGACGAATGACGGTCCGGTCGCGACGCTCACGCTCGAACGGCCCGACAAGCTCAACGCCCTCGACGAATCGATCCGGTCAGGCCTCGCCGTTGCCCTCACCGCGTTGGAGGACGACCCTGCGGTCCGGGTCGTGGTGCTCGAGGGCGCGGGACGGGCGTTCTCGGCCGGGTCCGACCTGAGCGGCGGCGCCTACGGCGACCTGCGCGATGCTGACTGGGCCCACCGGCGGCACATGACCGGTAACTGGCAACGACTGCTCGACCAGTTGGGGCGGATCCCGCAGGCGACGGTGGCCCGACTGCACAGCCACGTGATCGGCGGAGCGGCGCTGCTGGCCGCAGCATGCGACATCCGGGTCGCGTCCGACGACACCGTCGTGCGGATCCCCGAACTCGCCATCGGCATCCCGCTCACCTGGGCCGGCGTGCCGCTGCTCGTGCGCGAGATCGGGCTCCCGTCGACACGGGACTGGGTGATGACCGGGCGAGCGGTCGCCGCCGACGAACTGCTTCGCTCGGGCTACGCGCAACGTGTCGTTCCCCGCGCCGACCTCGACGACGCCGTCGCGCGGTGCGTCGACGAACTGGTGTCGATGCCCGCCGGTCCGTTGGCCATGACCAGAGCGCTCACGGCTGCCATCGGTCGGACCACCCCGGCGATGGTCGCAGGCTGGGCCGATCCGGATGCGCTGCAGTGGTCGTTCCGCGAGCCGGAGGGGCAACAGGCCGCGGCCGACTACGACACGCGTCGCCGTTCCTAATCCGTGACGGTGGCGGGAACCTGCTTGTCGCGGATGTCGTCGAGTTCGTCCTCGACCGACCGCGGGGTCGACTCGACGAAGCTCGCGAACACCAGGGCGGCGACGCCGAGGCCGGCGCCGACGAGGTACGCGGTGAGGAAGTCGGACGCCTGTTCGGTGCCGCCGTAGACCGACGTGAGGGTCGTGATGCCCATCGCCGCGCCGACCTGGAACGTCATGCGTTGCGCGGCGGCGGCGATACCGAGATCCTCCTCGTCGACCGAGTTGGACAGCGTGGCCGTGATGGTCGGCTGGGCGGTCCCGTTGCCGATCCCCTGGAGCACGAGCGCGAACACGACCAGGGCGACCATCTCGACCTGCGCGCCGACCCCGAGCAGCAACAGCGCGACCGCGATGGCGAGCGACCCGAACATGGCGACCGGGCGCTCGCCGACCTTCGTCGCGATGGACCCGCCCACTGGCGACGACACGGAGAACGACAGCGGCCGCATCAACATCACGAGCGACGTCGTGGACACCGAGAAGGCGAACACCGACTGCAACAGCAACGGGGCGAGGATGAATCCGCCCATGTAGGCGGAGCCGGAGAACAGGGAGGCCAGCACCGACGCGGTGAAGTTGCGTCGCCGGAAGAACGACAACGGCAGCAGCGGGAACGCCACACGCGACTCGACGTAGACGAACGTCGCGAGGCCGACCACGCCGACCGCGACCGATCCGATGACGAAGCCGTCGAGACCACGGTCGGGGGCCTGGTTGAGGGCGAGCATGAGCCCCCCGGCGCCGAGCGCCAAGGTGATGGCGCCGACGACGTCGAAGCCGACGTCGACACGTCGTGTCGTCTCGCGCAATACGAGGAATGCGGCCACGACGGGAACGATCGACAGGGCGGCCTGGATGCCGAACATCGGTCGCCAACCCACGGCGTCGATCAACGGCCCACCGATCACGAGTCCGATGGCGGGAGAACCGGCGGCGACGAGCGACCACCAACCCATGGCTTTCGCCCGTTCGGCCGGCACGTGGACGCTGTTGATCAGTGCCATCGACGACGGGATGGTCGCGGCGCCGACGACGACGGCGAGGCCGCGGAGCAGGATGAGGGAGTACGGATCCCAGGCGAAGACGGTGAGCGCGGTGACGACGGTCGAGATCGTGAAACCGGCGAGGAACACGAGGCGGTGGCCGTAGAGGTCGCCGAGCTTGCCGAGAATCGGAAGCGCCACGGCCGACGCCAGCAGCGGGCCGGAGATGACCCAGGCGATGAGCGTCTCGCTGGTGTCGAAGTCGTCGGCGATGGTCGACAAGCTGACCGCGAGCAGCGTCACCGGGAACGTCGTGGCGAACATGCCGGTGAGCGCCGTCAGCAGCACCCAGCGGGGGTAACGGCCGGACTCGGTCAGCCGCGCCTGGACCTCGTCTCTCTTCGCAGCGGCGCCGGACATCCCGTCGACCCTACCGGGGAGCCGGTAACGCTCGTTATCCGACGAACCCATGTCACACCTGCGGGACGCGCCGCGCGCCCGGTGGGGTAGACACGGCGCCATGGCACAGACCGCACTCCGAGGAAACCCGATCAACACCAGTGGCGACCTGCCCGCTCCCGGGTCCAAGGCTCCCCAGTTCGACCTGGTGAAGTCCGACCTGTCGCCGGTCACGTCGTCCGACCTGTCCGGTCAGCGCGTGATCCTGAACATCTTCCCGAGTGTCGACACGCCCACGTGTGCCACCTCGGTCCGGACGTTCAACGAACGCGCCGCCAGCCTCGACAACACGGCCGTGGTCTGCGTCTCGGCCGATCTCCCATTTGCCGCCGCTCGCTTCTGTGGCGCCGAGGGCATCGAGAACGTGATGACGGGTTCGACCTTCCGTGGCGACTTCCTCGACGACTTCGGCGTGAAGATGACCGACGGCCCCCTGGCCGGAGTCGCGGCCCGCGCCGTCGTCGTGGTCGACGGTGACGGCACCGTGCTCCACACCCAGCTGGTGCCCGAGATCGCCGACGAGCCCGACTACGACGCCGCCATCGACGCGTTGTCGTAACCATGGCCCGGACCAGTCGATCGTCCGCACGAGCATCGGTCGGTCTGGTCCTCGGCGCGGGCGGCGTCGCCGGCGCCGCCTGGCATGCGGGCGCCCTTGCCGCGCTGGCCGAGGCCGGTTGGGACGCACGCTCGGCCGATCTAATGGTCGGGACGTCGGCCGGCTCCGGCACGGCCAGCGTCCTCCGTCTCGACGTCCCACCATCCGACCTGCTCGCAGGCACCCTGGGGCAGACGATGGGACCGGCCGGCAGCGCCTTCTCCGAAAAGGCGGGTCGCGGAGGAGAGATGCCGCCGCCGGAGATCGGTGGGCGCATCCCGACGCCGGCATCCCCGGCGATGGCGCTGCGGTCGCTCGCGGCTCCCTGGCGCCTGAAGCCGATGAAGGTGGCGGCCGGGTTGCTCCCCGTCGGGCGTGTCCCGACCGACTTCATCGGCGATCGCATCCGTCGCACCCACGACCAGCCCTGGCCGGACCGTCCGACGTGGGTCTGCGCGGTGCGTCTGTCCGACGGTGCTCGCGTGGTGTTCGGCCGCGACGTCGACGACGTCCACCTGGCCACGGCGGTCGAGGCGTCGTCGGCGATCCCCGCCTTCTTCGCTCCGGTCGAACACGGCGGTGATCTCTATGTCGACGGCGGAGCGCACTCACCGACCAACGCAGATCTCGTCGCCGGCCTCGGATTCGACGCCGTGGTGGTGTCCAGCCCGATGTCGGGTACCGCCGACTCGATCCGGCGACTGAAGTGGACGGGCGGGCGGGCGTTGCACCGCCAGACGCTCGATCGTGAGGTGCGCCGGATCCGTGCCGACGGCACGCCGGTACTCGTCCTGCAACCCGACGTCGACGTGGTCGATGCCATCGGCCCGAACTCGATGGATCCGTCTCGTCGCGCCGACATCGGTCGCGCGGCGTACGAATCGGTGGCCGAGTACCTCGCCTCCGACGCCGCGGCCGACCGACTCGCCGCCCTCACCTGACCCGTTCTCGACGAAATGCCCGTCGGAATTCGCATGCTCCGGCGTCGAGTTCGGGGTGGGCCTAGTGTCCGGGACATGAGCATGACGACCTTCGACGGCCTCCGCGACGAGGCCGAGGCACTGCTGCCCGAGACGGTCGACATGCGCCGCCGAATGCATCGTCGCCCCGAACTCGGCCTCCACCTGCCCGAGACACAGGCGACCGTGCTCGAGTCGCTCGACGGCCTCGACCTCGAGATCGAGACGGGCGACGAGTGTTCGTGGGTCGTCGCCACGCTCGACTCCGGACGACCCGGCCCGACGATGCTCCTGCGCGGCGACATGGACGCGCTGCCCATGCCCGAGGACACCGGGTTGCCCTACGCGTCCGAGATCGCGAACACGATGCACGCCTGCGGCCACGATGCCCACACGGCGATGCTCGCAGGTTCGGCCAAGGTGCTCGCCGGCCGCAAGGACGAGCTCACGGGCAAGGTCGTCTTCATGTTCCAGCCCGGTGAAGAGGGCTTCGCCGGGGCCAAGGTCATGCTCGACGAGGGCCTGCTCGACGGTCGAGACGTCACGCGCGCCTTCGCCATCCACCAGTCGACGTCGGCGCCCTCCGGGTTCGTGGGTACCAGGCCCGGCCCGCTGCTGGCTTCGGCCGACTTCTTCGACCTCACCGTCACTGGCAAGGGCGGACACGCTTCGATGCCGCACTTCGCGGTCGACCCGATCCCGATCGCGTGCGAGATGGTCGGCGCGTTCCAGACGATGATCACCCGCAAGATCGAGGCCTTCAACCCGGCCGTCGTGACGGTGGCCAAGATCCGTGCGGGCACGACCACGAACGTGATCCCCGAGACGGCGACGATGGCCGGCACGATCCGGTCGGTCTCGGAGAAGAGTCGGGCGCTGGTGATCGAGGAGATGCATCGCATCGCCACCCACATCGCAAAGGCGCACGGAGCCGAGGCCGCCCTCGAGGTCCAGACCGACGGCTACCCGGTCACGATCAACGACGCCGATGCTGCGACCTGGGTGCTCGATGTCGCGAAGCGTCTGGTCGGCGACATGGCGATGGAGATGCCCGACCCGGTGATGGGGGCCGAGGACTGGAGCTTCGTCCTCCAACAGGTGCCCGGCGCGATGGCGTTTCTCGGGACGTGCCCGCCCGACATCCCGCTGGCCGAGTCGGCGCCCAACCACTCCAACCGCATGATCATCCACGAAGACGCGATGGCCGTCGGCACGGCGCTCTACGCCGCGGTGGCGCTCGACGAATGTGGCGGGCTGAGCACGTAGCGTCACGTCGCGGTAGCTTCCGTCGTCCAGACAACGGCGATGCCAGGCGGACTGGCGGACGACAGGAGAACACATGCGGGCAAGAACCAGGCGACTGGTGGGCATCGGCGCGGCTGCGGCGGCGACCATGGCGACGGTGACGGTCGGAGTGACGCTCACCCCGCACCTCGCGAGCGCGGGAGCACCGGCGACGATCAACGTCGACACGACCGACGACGAGGTCAACGAGGACGGCGACTGCTCGCTGCGTGAGGCGATCATCTCGTCGAACGAGAACATCTCGGTCGACGACTGCGAGAAGGGCGAGGACGCCGACATCGTCGTCGTCCCGGCCGGGATCTACGTGCTCTCGATCCCGGACGATGCCGATGGCGACGACAAGGACCGCGGCGACCTCGACATCTACGACGACGTCACGGTGCGTGGTGCCGGCGCGGCGACGACGACCATCGATGCCAACGGGATCTCGCGTGTGTTCGAGATCCGCTCCGGTCTCACGGTGGAGATGGAGGGACTCACCATCACCGGTGGCGATGTCGATCAGGAGATCGACGACGAGAGCAACGATGGTGGCGGGATCGAGTCGGACGGCGCCTTGACGCTGCGCGACACGGTCGTGACCGGCAACAAGGCCGGGTTCAGCGGTGGTGGGATCGAGAGCGACGGCGAGTCGTCCAGCCTCCGCCTCGAGCGGACGGTCGTCAGCGACAACGCCGCCGCGTACTCGGGTGGCGGTATCCGCCAGGACAACGACTACACGTCGGTGACGATCATCGACAGCACGATCAGCGGCAACACCGCCGCCCTCGGAGGCGGCATCCACATCGACAACACCTCGGAGGTGTCGATCGACGGGTCCACCATCTCCGGCAACACGGCGAACGGTGACCTCGAGAACCTCCCGAGGTTCCGCGGAAAGGCCGAGTGTGGCAGCGGCGGGGGGTTCCACCAGGATGACAGCCAATCCGACGGCACCACGATCGTGAACTCCACGATCAGCGGCAACTCCGCGACGTGTGGCGGCGGCGGCATCCACGTCGTAGGTGGCGGCGACTTCACCAACGTCACCGTCACGGACAACTCGTCGCCCGACGGCGGCAACGTGGCGGCGCTGCCGAGTGAGGACGACGTCGTCGCGACGTTCACCAACAGCATCGTGGCCCAGCCGCTGGTCGGCCCCGACTGCCTGGGCATCGAGGGCAGCATCGTCAGCAACGGTGGCAACATCGACTCCGACGACACCTGCGGGTTCGGCGAGGCCTCGGACCAGACCGTGGCCGACGTGATGCTCGGCGCGCTCGGCGACAACGGCGGCGCCACCCAGACGCACGTGCCCCAGGCGGGCTCGGCTGCCATCGACGCTGCGCTCGACGAGCCCTGCCCCGACGACGACCAGCGCGGCACCGTCCGTCCGCAGGACGGCGACGATGACGGCACTGCGATGTGCGACGTCGGCGCCGTCGAGGTCGTCTTCACCCCGGAGGAGACCCCCACGTCCGAACCGGAGGACGACGTCGAGAGCACGAACGAGACGCAGACGCCGGCACCGGCCGCGCAGCCCACCGTCGCTCGACCGAGCTGCACCGGCTGACTTTCCTCGGCTGACTTTCCTCGGCTGACCTTCCTCAGCTGAGCGACCGACCGTTGCGGGGCCCGGACGACGTCCGGGCCCCGCCGTCGCGTCCAGTCCGCCGTCGCCTCAGATACGGATCGTGACCGTCGTCTCGATCGGCTCCGGCTGTCCGTCCGGCGCCAGGTCGGCACCGCCCCCCGACCCGAACGTGGTCTCGGCCCGCTCGGCCTGGCGGAGCAGGCGCCAGATCCCGCGCCCCAGCAGGTCGAGCTCGGTCGACGTGTAGCGCTCACCGCCGAAGCGGCGGATCGTCTCGGTCTGCGCCGCCAGCATGTCGGCGTCCTGGCGCATGATCTTGGGCCCGCGTGCCCGCACGACGGCGCCCGCCATCCGTGCCGGCAGCGGTGACGAATAGTCGAGGACGAACCAGGCGCGTGTGCGGAACGGCGACAGCGGCAGGTGCAGGATCGTGTTGGACACGCGGACCCAGCCGTCGACGGCGTACTCGATCTGCGCGATCCCGGGGAGGAAGAAGCGGTCCCAGTGATCGAACGTCTTGTCGGTCTGTTCGCTGCTCAACGTCAATGGCCCGAACCCCAGTGGCTCGCCGACGTATCGGACCTCGATCCCGTCGGGCAGCTCGCGACGGATCGCGGTGATCTCGCGCGGTTCCTTTCGTCCGCGGAAGATGCCGCCGTGCAAGAAGGCGGTGTGGGGCACGTCGAGCGCGTTCTCGATCGATGCGTGCATCGTGGACTCGACGTCACAGACGAACACCGTGCGGCCGACCTTGCGATCGGCCAACTGCGGGAGCGCGAAGGGCCGGCCCGACGGTTCGACGCCGGGCTCGCCCCAGAGCCACACGAAGCCGTCGGCCTCGGTCGTGGCGTACGTCGGCACCGATCGGTTCGGGGAGGCGGGGTCGGTGGTGAGGCCTGGTACGTCGGTACAGGTTCCGGCCCCGTCGAAGCACCACCCGTGGTACCCGCAGCGGAGAGACCCGGCGTCGACCCGGCCGAGGCTCAAGGGCGCGTTCCGGTGCGGGCAACGATCGACCAAGGCGTGCGGCGCGCCACGGTGATCTCGAAAGAGCACGACCGGCGTCTCCATGAGTTCGGTCGCGAGCGGCTTCGAGCCCAGGTCCGACGACTGGCACGCGGGATACCAGTGCCTCCTCGGGAAGGCGACGGAGTAGTGCCCCTCAGCGTCCATGCCGACCATTCTGGGTCAGGTCTGCCCACCGGCGCGTCCGCACCGGCTGACCCGGCGCGAGGGAGCCAGCGCGTAGCGTCGTGTCCATGACGGGCACGAGTACCACCCCAGCAGGCATCGAGTTCCTCCGGACCCCGGACGAACGGTTCGTCGGTCTTCCGGGGTATCCGTTCCCGGCGAACTTCCGGACCGTCGACGGACTGCGCATGCACTTCGTCGACGAGGGTCCGTCCGACGGGCCGGTCGTCCTCTTGTTGCATGGTGAACCGTCGTGGTCGTACCTGTACCGCCACATGATCCCCGTGCTGTCGGGCGCCGGTTTCCGCTGCATCGCCCCCGACCTCATCGGTTTCGGCAAGTCCGACAAGCCGGTCGACCGGTCGGCCTACACCTACGACGGTCACGTCGCCTGGATGCGAGCGTTCATCGAGGCGCTCGACCTGCAGGAGATCACGCTCTTCTGCCAGGACTGGGGCGGTTTGATCGGTCTGCGTCTCGTCGCCGAGACGGACCGCTTCGCCCGAGTCGTCGCCGCCAACACCGCCCTGCCCGTGCTCCGGGGCGTGGAGTTCCCGAGCTTCGAACCGGATCCCGATGCGACCGTCGACTTCTCGGGGTTCTTCGAGTGGGTCGCCTACAGCCAGTCGGCCGTCGAACTCGACATCGGCGCCGTGATCCAGACCGGCACCGCGACCGGGTTGTCGCCCGAGGTGGTCGCTGCCTACGACGCGCCCTTCCCCGACGAGTCGTATCGCGCCGGCGCTCGCGAGTTCCCGCTCTTGGTGCCGACCGCGCCCGATGCGAACGAGGCGGCGTGGTCGGTGCTCGAGACGTTCGACGGGCCGTTCCTCACCATCTGGGCACCGGGCGACCCGGTCATCCCCGAGCCGATGTCGCAGGACTTCAAGACCCGCGTTCCCGGCGCGGCCGACCAACCGCACTCCACCGTCGAACCTGCGAGCCACTTCCTCCAGGAGGACCAGGGCGAAGAGATCGCCCGCCGCATCGTCGCCTGGCTGCCGTAGTCCCGAGCCGTCTCAGATGACCGGGGAGCGGCCGCCGCTCGCCCGACCTGCGGCGGCGGCGAGATCTTCACGGAAGTCCGGGTGGGCGATCTCGGCGAGCGCCATGCCGCGCTGGTGGACCGTGAGCCCCTGCAACTCGGCCACGCCGTACTCGGTGACGATGGCATCGACCTGATGGCGCGGCGTCGTGATGACGGTCCCGGCGTCGAACCACGGGACGATCCGAGAGTGCACTTCCTCGCCCGCTCGGTAGGTCGAGGGCAGGCACAGGATCGACCGGTCGCTGAGGTCGAGTCCCGCGCCGGCGACGAAGTCCTCGTGTCCCCCGATGCCGGAGAACTGTTCCCCGCTGCGCGTGTCGGCGACGACCTGCCCGTGGATGTCGACGGCGAGCGCGGCGTTGATGCTGATCATCTGGCCGTTCTTCGAGATGACCTCGGGCGAGTTCACGACGTCGACGGGGAGGAACGCGACCTCGCTGTTCTCGTGCAGCCAGTCGTAGAGGTCGCGGGTGCCGCCGGCGAACGTGGTGACCGACACGCCCTCGAACTGGCCCTTGCGGGCGTTGGTGATCTTGCCTGCCTCGTGGAGTCGCATCAGTCCGTTGGTGAACATCTCCGAGTGGATGCCGTAGTCGCCGCCGTCGCCCTCGGCCAGCATGGTGGCGACCACGTTCGGGACCGCTCCGATTCCCGTCTGCAACGTCGCACCGTCGGGGATCATCTCGGCGACGAAGCGAGCGATGGCCTGCTCGGCGTCGCCGGCCGGAGCGTCCTCGAGTTCGTACGGAGAGGCCTCCGATTCGACGAGCACGTCGATCTCTTCGAGGTGGATCCGGTGGTCGTGCTCGCCGTGGCCGTAGGTGACGGGGTAGTTGTCGTTGACCTCGACGACCAGGACGCGGTCCGGGTCGGCGCCGGCGGCGTGGTGTTCGTCGACGTTGGCGCCGGCGTGGATCGACAACGAGCAGTACCCGTCGCCGTCGGGTGGCGCTGCCGCCGTCGCCATGACACGCGGAGCGATCGAGGCGAGCAGGGGCGTGAACCGCCGGAAGTCGGCGGGTGCGAAGCCGACGTTGGCGCCGCTGTCGCGCAGCAGACGCTCGAGCGGTCCGAAGAACCCACTCAGGTAGTGGACGTTGGGATGGGTGAACAGCTCGGTCAGCACCGTGACCAGCGCGCCGAAGACCCGCAGGTCCTCCCAGTCCTTGCGTGTGCCCATCGCCTCGAGCAGCCCGGCCGGCTGGGCCGGGCCCAGGGGCAGCCCGAGACTGTCCGTGGGACGGAAGAGATCGACTGCTTCTGCGGGCGTGGCTCGGCGCATGGCGCCCGGTCTACCCCAGTGGGTCGATCGGGCGTCGTGGTCAGCCGATGCCGATGAAGCAGACGGCTTCGCCGGTGATCGTCCGCTCGGCCGGCTGATCGTCGAACACCGGGGGCCCGGCGGGGTCCGTGACCGGCCCCGCCTGGGTGAGGTCGAGTTCGAGTCGGACCCGACCGATCGTGCCGTCCGCTTCGAGGATCTCCGCTGTGCCCGTGCCGTTGAACTGCACCGACTCGTTGTCGAGGCCCCCGCGGCTCCGGACGACGAAGGTGCCGTCCGCACCCACGGAGGTCTCGGCCGTGACGTTGAACGCGAAGACCGCGGCATCGTCGCTGGTGTTGTCGAACGCGAACGACACGTCGGTTCCCTCGATCGACAGGTCGTCGAGCACGCCGGAGTTCGACTCGGGTCGGAAGGCACAGCTGCTGCCGACCTCGAAGGTCTCGCCTTCGGGGTCCACGGTGAGTGTGGCGGTGCCGACGTCCGCCTCGTCGATCGAGCCGCTCCCGGCGTCGTCGCCGTCTTCGTCGCCGTCTTCGTCGCCGTCTTCGTCGTCTGACGTCGCCTCGACGTCGGCGTCGGCGGAAGCGGTCTCGTCGCCGCTCGCCGATGCAGTGTCGGTGTCGTCGTCCCCGCACGCGGCCGCGAACAGCAAGACGAAGACGAACAGAACACGCAGCGCCCGAGACATGGGAGCACGATACGAACGACCCGCGACCTCGGCAATACGTCGATCGACGTATCGACGAGGGACCACGAGTTCCTGTCACCGGCCGTCGACATGCTGGGCTGCATGACGATGACCTCGGAGCCCACGACCGGAACCGGCGACGCATCGGGGGTGTTGCGCAAGGTGCGATCCCTGCTCGCCAAGGCCGAGTCGACCACGTTCCCCGACGAGGCGGAGGCGCTGACCGCCAAGGCGCAGGAGTTGATGGACCGCCACGCCATCGACCGGGCCATGGTGGCCGAGGCGGGAGGTTGCACGTCGGGGCCGGAGGGGCGCAGCGTCACGATCGACGCGCCGTACGGCCGGGAGAAGTACCTGTTGCTCGCCGCGACGGCACGGGCCAACCGCAGCCGAGCGGTCTACCGCCAACACGAAGGCGTCGCCACGGTCATCGGCTTCCCCGAGGACCAGGAGACGATCGAGCTGCTGTACACCTCGCTCCTGTTGCAGGCGACGTCGACGATGCTGGCCAACGGCGATCGGGCATCCACCCGGACGCGTCGCTATCGCCAGTCCTTCCTCGTCGCGTTCGCCTCGCGCATCGGTGAGCGGCTGGCCGAAGCGGATGCTGCCGTGGTCGCCGACGCGGACCGGGCGCACGGCGGTGGCGTCCTGCCGGTGCTCGCAAGTCGGGCTGACCAGGTCGAGGAGCGGCTCGCGCACGACTTCCCCCACCTCCAGAATCGTCGGGTGGTCGTGCGTGACGCCGTCGGGTGGGGACATGGTCGGGCGGCGGCCGAGCGGGCGCGACTCGGACGCGACGCGTCGCTGCGGAGGGATCCACGCCCGGGACTGGGCGGCGGCTGACCCGGGCGGACCCCCAGGGTGGGGAGCGTTCGCCAGCGACGACGAATCTCGGATGGCAACATGGCAAGCACATGGACGACTTCCGTGGCTATCCCGTCGACGAATTGATCGATGATTTCCGCCTGGCCTGCACGTCTCGCGCCATCGACGATCGGGAGATGGCGCTCCAGAAGCACCGCAAGGTGTTCTTCCAGATCTCCGGTGCCGGGCACGAGGCGCTCCTGCTCGCCCTGGCGCGACTGCTCCGTCCCGGGTCCGATTGGTTCTTCCCGTACTACCGCGACCTGGCGCTCGTCCTCGGGCTCGGTGTCACCCCGACCGAGGTCTTGATGCAGGCGGTGGGCTCGGCCGACGACCCCGCCTCCGGCGGCCGGCAGATGCCGGCGCACTGGGGTCATCGCGAGAAGCACATCGTCACCCAGTCGAGCCCGACGGGCAGCCAGTGCATTCCCGCTGTCGGCTGTGCCGAAGCGGGGCGTTACATCGGGCGCACGCCAGCGCTCGATCACCTGCCCGTCGCCGGCGACGAGGTCACGTACGTGTCGCTGGGCGAAGGGGCGACCTCGGAAGGCGAGTTCTGGGAATCGCTCAACACGGCGTGCACACTCCACCTGCCCGTCGTGTACGTCGTGGCCGACAACGGGTTCGCAATCTCGGTACCGGTGTCGGATCAGTCACCGGCGCCGGTGTCGGAGATGGTGCGGGGGATGCGCGGACTCGAGATCCTGCGACTCGACGGCACCGACTACTTCGAGGTGCGCGACCGTGCCGCCGATGGCATCGCGCACGTGCGCGCCGGCGTCGGCCCGCTGCTGATCCACGCCGACGTCACCCGCCCCTACTCCCACTCGGCAGCCGACACGCAGTCGAAGTACCGGTCCGAGCGCGAGCTCGCCGACGAGGCCGAGCGTGACCCCATCGGCCGGCTCGAACACGAACTCGTGTACGGCGGGGTGCTCAGCCCCAAGGAGGCGTCCGACATCCGGGCCGAGGCGCGCGACACCGTCGCGACCGCGGCCAAGGAGGCGCTCGCCGCGGAGCGTCCCGATCCGGACACGATCACCGACCACGTGGTCGCCATTCCCGACCTCCCGATGCCGACGGACCCGCCGTCCAAATCTGCGGACGGCGAGGAACCGGTTGCCCTCGGCGCAGCCATCGGCCGCGTGCTGCACGACGAGATGGCGTCGAACCCGCGGATCCGCGTGTTCGGCGAGGACGTCGCCGACGCCCGCGAGGTCGTGCTGTCCAATGTCGAGGGGAAGGGCGGCGTGTTCGGGACGACGCACGGGCTCCAGCGCGAGTACGGGATGGCGCGCTGCTACAACACCCCGCTCGCCGAGGCGAACATCATCGGCCGGGCCGTGGGCCAGGCGGTGCGCGGCCTGCACCCCGCTCCCGAGATCCAGTTCTTCGACTACATCTGGCCGGCGATGCAGCAGATCAAGAGCGAGGCGGCCACGGTCCGCTGGCGCTCCAACGGCGAGTGGTCGGCGCCGATGGTCATCCGGGTGCCGATCGGCGGCTATCTCACGGGTGGATCGATCTGGCACAGCCAGTGCGGCGAGTCGATCTTCGCCCACGTCCCGGGACTCCTCATCGCCTTCCCGTCACGGGCGCGCGACGCCGCAGGATTGCTCCGCTCCGCGTTCCGCCACGACGACCCGGTGCTGTTCCTCGAACACAAGCACCTGCTGCGCCAGCCGTACACGAAGGATCCGTTCCCGCCGTCCGACTACGTGTTGCCGTTCGGCAAGGGCGACGTCCGGCGCCCTGGCGACGCGCTCACGATCGTGTCGTGGGGGGCGACGGTCGAGAAGTCGTTGCAGGCTGCTGCGCAGGTGACCGAACGGACCGGGAAGACGATCGAGGTCATCGACCTGCGCACCATCATCCCGTGGGATCAGGCGTTGGTCGCCGAGTCGGTCGCGAAGACCAGTCGGGCGCTCGTGGTCCACG
>JAPKDO010000346.1 GCA_028822535.1 Acidimicrobiales bacterium | reverse complement strand
GTCCACGCGATGGCTGCTTCCGGAGGGGACGCCGAGGCGAGCCGGCGCAAGTCGATCGACCGCGGTTCGTTGCTCCCAGGCGAGCCCATGAAGGAGGACCTCGCGCCCGTCGATACGGCGGAGGTCGCGTCGTCGACGTGCGCCCGACAGGAACGGTCGGACCCGCTCGTCCACATCGGCCACGATCGACTCGTCGTCCACGGCCGGCCATCGGTCGGGGTCGTGTCGATGGAGAAAGCAGAGACGGTGCTGGAGCGACCGCACGTCGTCGTCCCATCCCAGGATGTCGACCCCGACTTCGCGGACGCCGTCCAGGAGGGCATCGATGAACGACGCAGCGGGGGCGTCGTGGGCAGGGGCCGACGTCAGCACGAGCGCGCCGAACCGCTCGACTCGACGAGCAGCGACATCGCCGCTTCGGCCGTCCCAGTGGACCTCCTCGCGGTCGACGATCGCATCGCCGGCGATGGTCCGCACGTCTTCCTCGGACAGGACCGCACCGAGGAACACCCGCGCTCGCGTCGCGTGCCCGTCGAGTTCGACCGCGCACACGAAGTCGGCGCCGGCGAGGGGGTCGCCTGTGTCGACGAACGCGCCGCGCCCACCGCTGAGAAGGAACTCGCCGCGTCGTCCCTCCCGCGCTTTCCCCACGCGATCGGGGAATCCGAGCCCGACGACGAGGCCGAGTGCGTCGCGGTCGGCACTGCCTGGCCGGCCGGGAGCATCGATGACGTCGCGAAAGCGTCGCGCGTCGCGTCGGGCCCGCTCGACGGCGCCCCGGTCGAATCGCCCGGGAGATCGCAGCGCAGCGACCCGTTCGGCGACATCGGCGCCGCGGCGCCGCAACCCGGACTCGTGCAGCGCCGCGGCCACGTCGGCGGCCAACGCTCCGTGTCCGAGTTCGGCGCCCCGGAGGAGGAGATGGGCGAGGCGCGGGTGGACCGGGAGTTCGGCCATGCGGCGGCCTCGGGCACTGATCGCTCCGGTGTGGTCGAGCGCTTCGAGGCTCACGAGCAGGTCCTGGGCGGCAGCGAGGTGGGCTGTCGGGGGAGGTGTCGGCCACTCGAGGTCATCGACGTCGGCACCCCAGGCGGCGAGATCGAGCGCGAGCGACGTGAGGTCGGTCACCTCGATCTCGGGTTCGGGGTGTTCGCGGAAGGTCGCCTCCTCGGCCCGACTCCAGAGGCGGTACGCGGTACCGGGACCGAGGCGCCCGGCGCGGCCCGCTCGTTGCGTTGCCTCGGCTCGGGTGACCGGGACGGTGACCAGTCGGGTCATACCGCTCCCGGCGTCGAGGCGCGGCGTGCGACGCCATCCCGCGTCGACGACAGCGGTGACGCCCTCGATCGTGAGGCTCGTCTCCGCGATCGCGGTCGACAACACGACCTTGCGGCGCCCTGCCCCCGCCGGTCTGATCGCCGCATCCTGCACGTCTGGAGGGAGACGGCCATGTAGCGGCCGCACCTCTGCGGCAACGTCGCCGAGCGCCCGTGCGACTCGATCGATCTCGGCAGCGCCGGGCAGGAACACCAAGACGTCTCCCGATGTCTCGGCCAGCGCGCGGTCGACCGCGGCGACGACGCCCGGTTCGATGCGCGCCCGTCGTCCGCCCTCGAGTCGCGGGGTGTCGATGTGGATGTGGTCGACGGGGAACGTTCGCCCCTGCGACCGGACGATCGGAGCGCCGAGAAGATCGGCCACCGGGTCGGCGTCGAGCGTCGCCGACATGACGACGATGCGCAGGTCGGGTCGCAGGGCGTCGGCGACCTCGAGGGTGAGGGCGAGTCCCAGGTCCGCGTCGAGGCTCCGCTCGTGGAACTCGTCGAAGAGCACCGCCGACACGCCGGCGAGTTCGGGATCGCGCTGGAGGCGGCGGGTGAGTGTCCCTTCGGTCACGACTTCGATCTCGGTCGACCTCGACACCTTCGTGTCCTGACGCATCCTCCAGCCGACCCGCTGCCCTGGCTTCTCGCCGAGCAGGGAGGCGAGGCGTGTCGCCGCGGCCCGGACGGCGAGCCGCCGCGGTTCGAGGACGATGATCGTCCCGTCCCGCCATGGCTCGTCGAGGAGCGCCAGCGGCACGATGGTCGTCTTTCCGGCGCCGGGAGGCGCGTGGAGCACTGCTCGTCCGCGATCCCGCAGCGCCGCGGTGAGCGGTTCGATCGCCTCGCCGATGGGGAGTTCGCCCGCCGCGGTCTGCCAGCTCACCGCCGGGTGTGTGCGTCGAGCACGTGGCTCACGGTCGCGGTGATGCCCCGCGCCATGGGAAGGTGCAGGAACTCGTTCGGGCCGTGCGCGTTGGACTCCGGTCCGAGCACGCCGGTGATGAGGAACTGTGCATCCGGGAATCGCTCGCCGAGCATGCCCATGAACGGAATGGTCCCACCCTCGCCCATGGCGGACGACGGCCGACCCCAGAACGCGACCGAGGCTTCGTCGAGCGCGGACTGCAGCCATGGGCTCGTGGGAGGAGCGTTCCAGCCCGCCTCGGCCGCGTCGACGTCGAAGGTCACCGCGGCGCCGTTCGGAGGGTCCACCGTCAGCGCGGCGCGGAGCGCGTCGGTTGCGGTGGTCGGATCAGCCGTGGGCGGCAGCCGGATCGCGAGCGTCACCGACGTGTGGGGTCGGAGGACGTTGCCGGCGCGATCGGCCGACGGGAAGCCGTCGACGGCGATGGTCGCGATCGAGGGTCCCCACGTTCGGGCGCGGACCAGATCGACGGCGTCGGCGTGGTCGGCGACGGTGCCGCCGGCGAAGGGGAATGCCATGTCGCCGACGATCTCGTCGGCGATCGCTTCGATCTGACCGGTGCGCTCGGCAGGCACCTCGACGCGGAGCGCGTCGATCAGAACCCGGCCCGTCGCCGAGTCCTCGACGCGGTCGAGCAGATGACGCAGGATCCGGAACGACGATGGGACCACGCCGCCGGCCGAGCCGCTGTGCACGCCCTCGGTGAGCACGTCGACCCGCAGTCGGGCGGACACGACACCGCGGAGCGACGTCGTGACCCACAATCGGTCGTAGGTGGCGGCGCCGGAGTCGAGACCGACCACGAGGGAGACGGCGCCGAGCCGATCGCCGAGCGCCTCGAGGTGAGCGGGCAGGTCAGGACTCCCGGACTCCTCGCTCGCCTCGATCAGGACCAGCAGCCGGGCGTGTTCACCCCCGTTCGCTCGGAGCGCCTCCACTGCAGTCAGGGCGGCGAAGACCGAGTAACCGTCGTCGGCCCCACCCCGGCCGTACAGGCGGTCGTCGTCGAGCACTGGCGTCCACGGACCGAGCCCCTCTCGCCAGCCCGTCATCTCCGGCTGCTTGTCGAGGTGGCCATAGAGCAGGACGGTGTCGTCGGCGAGCTCGTCCACGGTTGCCGGGATCTCGCAGACGACGATCGGTGTGCGGCCGTCGAGTTCGACGACGTCGACGGTCATCCCCGCGATCGGTCGAGCCGCGCACCAACTGCGCACCAGTTCGACCGCAGCGCCGATGTGGCCGTGGTCCTGCCAGTCGGGATCGAACGCCGGCGACACGTCGGGGATCGCGATGAAGTCGTGCAGCACGGACACGAGGTCGTCGTCCCAGTGCTGGTCGACGTGGGTGCGGATGCGTTCGAGGTCGAGGGCCACGCGCCCACCCTGACCGGCGCTCGGCGTCTAGGCAAGCGGCCCCTTGATGCGAGGGATGACGTCGTTGCCGACCAGCTCCAGGTGCTCCTACGGGCTCGCCCGTCCACGCCTCGAACAGTGTCTCGAGGCAGTGTTCCATCCGCGTACCGCGACCCTTCCAGTCGAGACCCGCCTGTTCGTATTCCGGCAGGTAGCCGTCGTCCACGCCGTGATGTTCGAAGAGGACGAGCATGTCGAAGCGGT
>JAPKDO010000345.1 GCA_028822535.1 Acidimicrobiales bacterium | reverse complement strand
GACGGCACCTCCATGACCACGCTCGAACTGCAATGGGAGTACCTCGAGCGAGCGCGCAAGTACGCCGAGACGCATGGGCTCGAGTGCGTCGGCACCGACGTCGGTGCCGACGTCCTGCGCCGGTGGGAGCTCGTGCTCACGCAGCTCGAGACCGACCCGATGTCGGCGGCGACGACGGTCGACTGGGTGGCGAAGTACCGCCTCGTCGACGGGTACCGGGAGCGCCATGGGCTCGACTGGGGCGACGGGCGGCTGGCGGCGATCGGCCTGCAGTATCACGACCTCCGCCGCGACAAGTGCCTGGCGCTCCGCGCAGGTCTCGAGACGATCACCGATCCCGATGCGGTGGCCCGTGCGGTCACCGACCCGCCACCGTCGACACGAGCGTTCTTCCGGGGCCGTTGCCTCCAGAAATGGCCGGAGGCCATCGTGGCGGCGAACTGGGACTCGCTCGTGTTCGACGTCGGGGGTGATCCGCTACGGCGCGTCCCGATGATGGAACCCTCGCGTGGAACCGCCGAGCATGTGGGTACATTGATCGAGGAATGCGAGACGGCTGCAGATCTCCTCGGCCGTCTCGGGTCGTGACATCCGTCATGACGAAGCACCCGTCTGGAGTTCGGTGATGGCTGAACGAGAACAGAAGAAGAAGACCGCCCCGACACGCGAGGAGGAGGTCGTCGATGACGTCCCCGCCGCGTCGGAGTCTGGCGAGAAGATCAAGGCCGAGCTGGACGAGCTGCTCGACGAGATCGACGACGTCCTGGAACAGAACGCCGAAGACTTCGTGAAGTCCTACATCCAGAAGGGCGGACAGTAGGGACGAATAGGACAGCTGCTCCGGCAGCGCACTCGCCAGGACTACGATCCGCCGCCGGAGGGATCCTGGGGAATGCAGTCGCACCGCATCTGGCCGCTGATCGCGCTGATCGCCATCTCGCTCGCAACGGTGCCGGTACCCGCGACCGCCGCACCGGCTGCGGTCCCGGGGCTCGGTGACCCTGACTACGGCGTCGGCGGCTTCGCCCGGGTTCCGCTACGGCACGGCCCCGAAGATCCGGTCGATCTGGTCACGGCGAAGGACGGTGGCGCGATCGTCCTGACTTCCGGAAATCTGCACGTCGAGCCACAGCCTCCGCACTACGACTACCCGGACGCAGAGCCGATCGTCTCCCGGCTCGGCGTCGACGGGACACCGGATGAGAGCTTCGGTACCGATGGCCGAGTCCTCCTGGACTTCGAGAACGCGCTGGGAGAGCCCGTCGCGCTGACAGAGCGTGCCGATGGCTCGATCGTGGTGCTCGGCTACGACGCTGGCTACGCCCCCAATGCCGTGTACACCGTGACGTTGAATGCCGACGGGAGTCCGGCGGATACAGCTGCCGACAACGTCTGGGGCAAGCGCCTCCACGGCGTCGACGGACGGTTCGGCGATTCGGTGGGGACTCCATCGCTTCATCGCACCACCGACGACCAGGTGCTGGTCACCTATCTCGAGAGCGGCTCCCTCCGTGTGCTGCTGCTCGGCCAGGACGGTCTCCAGGACGACCCTGCGCTCGAGGCGGCCGGCGGCCGTCTCCCCGAACCGGCGCGCCTCGACAGCGATGACCGGTGGGTCTCCTTCGATGACGACTCGGTGGACGACTCCGTCCTCGTGACCCGCCGTCTCCGCGACGGATCCTCGGACCCGTCCTTCGGGATCGCCGGCGCGGCATCGATTCCGCTCGAAGGTGGCCTCCGAGACGTCGCCGTCGAAGACGGCGGATCGATCCTCCTCCTCGGAGCAGATCGAGTGGCTCGGGTGACGGAGTCAGGAACCGAGGACCTGACCTTCGTCGGCGAGAACTCCCGACAGCACACCGCCCTCATCGCCGCAGCGAGCGGCTTCTATCTGGGACGGTGGGGCGACTCGTTCTCCGGCGACTGCGTGTCCGTGGAACGACGGACGATCGACGGATCGGTCGATCCGCTGTGGGGCGTCGACGGCGTCGCGGAGCACTGTCCGCATGCCCAAGGCCAGGTTCGGTCGCACGCCGCCGCACCCTGGGGGGATGGTCTGGCACTGCTCACGAGTGGATCGAACGGATCGTTGCGCCAGCGGAACGCCGTCTCCGTTCTCGACATCGAGATCATCAGTCCCACGGTCGGCGACGACGAGGTCTGGGCACTGCAGGTGGCCGATGACGGATCGGGGTTCGCACTGGTGGAGGGTGCGACGATCTCCGGCGTGCTGGCGCTCACACCGGACGGCCTGCGCCAAGGCGCCTTCGGGGACGAGGGCTTCGCATCGCTCGATGACGGCCCTCGACGCCCACGCATACTCCACCGGCGGGCGGACGGTTCGCTGCTCGTGGGCGGAGCCGGCGAAGTGGTCGCCATGGATGCAGCGGGCCGAATCGACCCGACGTTCGCCACACAGTCGGCAGCGGTGATCGACGGTCGAACGGTGTCCGCCATCGAAGAACTCGCCGACGGCGACGTTCTCGTGGTCGTCGGCGGAGGAATCGTGCTCCGACTGGACTCCTCTGGCGCCCCTACGCCGTGGGCCGGGTTCGACGGCGTCGACGCCGTCGCGATCAGCGCAGACGAATCAGGCTTCGTCGTCGTCTCCCACCGTCGTCTGCCGGGGGATCTCCGGGACCGACTCACCATGCATCGATTCCTGACGTCGGGGGAACGGGACGGAGCGTTCGCCGACGGCGGAGCGGTCGAGTTGGCGGACTACTGGTCCTCCGCTCCGGTGACCCTCGCAGTGGGCCCGGACGGCCGGATCCTCGTCGCCCATGAACTCTCACTTGTCGGTGTTTCGCGCCAAGGCATGGTCTCCGACGCACTGGCCCCGGAGACGCTCGTCGATCGATTCGATCGTCGACATCAGTGGCTGGCCGACGTCGAGGTTGCACCTGACGGATCGGTGTTCGTCGTCGGAGGACCGGAGCGCTGGGATCGGACGCGGCAGGGAACGATCGCCGCCATCCACGCCTCCGGGGGCATCATGGACGGCTTCGGCGATCAGGGGTTCCTCGAGATCGGACCTGGTGTGCGAGACGACGGCGAGCTCGTCGGTTCGCGACCGTTCGTCTTCCAGCACCTGGCACTCGACGGCCATGACCGTCTGTTCGTCGCCGGCACGGTGAATCATGCCCAGGCCGAGGACGTGACGCTCGGCCGCGTCGACCTCGCGCACGACGCGCCGCTTCCCGACGTCGTCGCCACCATCTCCAAGGACGTCGCCACCGAGTCTGACCCCGGCTACATCGGGTTGTCCGTCGAGCCGGATCGTTCGAGCACGGTGGGCATCGTCTTCGAGTACGAGGTCGTCGGGGGGACGGCCACGGAGGGCCAGGATTATCGCCTCGCAGCAACCGGCATCCGGGGATGGGGGGGTAGTGGATCCGCCGGAAGTGTGCACGTGCTCGACGATGACCTCGTCGAGGGCGACGAAACAGTGGAACTCCGCCTCGTGGAGGCAGACCAGGCACGGGGCGAAGGCCAAGTCCTCACCCTCACGATCCGTGACGACGATCGGGCGCCGACCCCGCCGGCGCAGCCCCAGCCCCCCACCCTCGCCGCGGGCGAGGATCAGTCGCTCGTCGTGACGGTCGTGCCTCCGAGCAACGAAGCGAACGACCCGCCGAGCAGCTACTGGGTGCAGGTGTGGGGTCCGCAGGTTCGTACCGAGGTGATCGACGCCTCGGAGACCGAGGTGATCTTCGCCGATCTGGTCGATGGGGTCTATCGAGCGCGCGTCGCAGCAGGGAACGAGACCGGGGTCAGCCCATGGTCCCTGTTCTCGAGTCCAGGCACCATCGAACCGCCGACGATCACGTTCTCGTCGTCGCCGTTCCCCGTGAACGGGACCTACACCCCCGTCGCCGGAGA
>JAPKDO010000344.1 GCA_028822535.1 Acidimicrobiales bacterium | reverse complement strand
CGACGACTGGCGCCAGGTACTCCAAGACATGATCGTGCCTTACGCCTTCGACGCCCGATCCCCGGCCGACCTCGGCGACGACGTGCTCGAGGTCGGCCCGGGTCCCGGACTGACCACGGACCTCCTGTCGCCGCAGGTACCAGCGTTCACGGCCGTCGAGTTGGACCCCGCCCTGGCCTCGGCGTTGCGCGAGCGGTATGTCGACACCCCGAGCGTGACCGTCGTCGAGGGCGATGCCACGGCGATGCCGTTCGAGGAGGAGGAGTTCAGCGGGGCGGTCAGCTTCACCATGCTCCACCACGTCCCGACCCCGGAATTGCAGGATGCGTTGTTCGCCGAGGTCCGCCGTGTCCTGCGGCCGGGCGGGCTGTTCATCGGCTCCGACAGCGTCGCCAGCCCCGAACTGGCCGACCTCCACGTCGACGACGTCTACAACCCGGTCGACCCCGCCGGCCTCCAGGACCGCCTCCAAAGGGCCGGCTTCGTCGACGTGGCCGTCGACTGGCACGACTTCGGATGGAGAGCGCACGCGCGCCGCCCGGGCCCGAGTTCACGCGAGCTGTAGGAAGAGTCGCTGGAGTTCGGACGAGTCGTAGTCAGCGCTGTCTGCGTCGGCGACGCAGCGTTCGAGTTGGGAAACGAGGAGGCGCACGCCCGCTCGGCGCGTGGCGTTGGAGACGGCGGCGATCTGTTGGATGACGTCTCGACAGTCGCGCTCCTCGTCGATCATGCCGAGGACCGAGTCCAGTTGGCCGCGGGCTCTTGCGAGTTGGTTGCGGGCGGCGCGGACAGCATCGGCGTCGGTCTTCACGGTTCGCTCGACAGGTCTGTGATGGCGGCGTCGATGAGTTGGCCGGCGTCGGATGCGACGGCATCCAGTCCCGTGGAGAGCGAGGACATGATGCTGGGATCGAGGGCATCGACGACTGTCTTCTCGCCATCGTTGCGCACGACGACGTTGCAGGGCAGCAGCGCACCGATGCTCCGGTCGGCTTCGAGGGCCCGGTGAGCCAGCTGCGGGTTGCAAGCGCCGAGGATGATGTACGGCTCGATGTCTATGTCGAGCTTCTCCTTCATGGTGGTCTGGAGATCGATCTCGGTGAGGATGCCGAAGCCCTGCTCGCTCAGCGCCTTCTTCACTCGCTCCACGGCCTCAGGGAATGGGAGGTCGAGAGCGGCGGTCTTGGTGTAGGTCATGGGTGCCCTTCAGTTGGTGGTGGGATGGCCGGCAGCGTTCCAAGCGCCCATGCCGCCGAGCACGTTGAGGATCGGCCGGTTCGGTTGCTCGTGGGAGAGGAGGCTGGCCGAGACCGAGCTGCGGTAGCCGCTTCCGCAGATCACGGCGAGCGGACGGTCCGAGCTCGGCACGTCGTCGAGCCGTTGGGGGAGCTCGGCGCCGGTGATGAACGTGGCACCGTCGATGTGCCCGCTGCTCCACTCCGCTGGCTGGCGGACGTCGAGGACGTCGACGTCGTCGAGGCGATCGCGCAGCTGGTGGACGGTGACCTGCTCGAGCTGATCGATGTCGCGTCCCGTCGTGCGCCAGGCCATCATGCCGCCGGCGAGCCAACCCTTCGGCGCCGGGTAGCCGATGCGGAGCAGGTGCCAGGTGGCCTCCCACAGCCCGGCGGGCGAGTCCAACACGAGCACCGTCTCGGCGTCCTCGGGGAGGACGGTTCCCGCCCAGGTGGCGAACGACGACCCGAGCCCGACGTTGACCGCGCCTGGCACATGGCCGCCGCCGTAGGCCTCGGGGCTGCGGCAGTCGATGATCCATGTGTCGTTGTCGCGTGCGTCGTCGATCTGTTCGGGAGTGAGCGCGGGCGGTTCGGGCAGGGTGCCGAGTCGGTCCACGCCTCGGAGGTTCTGCTCGCGCATCCGACGCCAGTACGGGGGCACGGCGGGGAGGTCCTCGAGGTCGAGGCAGGACTGGACGAACTCGTCGGCGGACGAGACCTTGGAGAGGATCTCGTTGGTCCGTCGTTCGTAGCCGACCGTGGTCGACAGGCGGCTGCCGATGCTGCCGCCGCACAGCGAGCCGGCGACGTGGGTCGGGTAGACGAGGACGTGGTCGGGGAGTTCGAGCAAGGTGTTCTGGATCATCTGGCAGTACTGGTTGGCGGCTTCCTCGGTTTCGTCCGGGTCGCCGAGCAGGTCGGGTCGAGCGAGGTCGCCGACCAGCAACGCGCCGCCGGACAGGAGGATGGCCGGTTCGTCGCCTTGGTCGCCGTCGTAGAGGAGGAGAGAGATGTGCTCGGGTGTGTGGCCGGGGGTGTGGAGGACCTCGATGCCGACCTCACCCATCTCGATCCGGTCGCCATGGGCGACCGGACGGTGGTCGTAGCCGAGGTCGGCCTCCGCCGATCCCCACACGTCGACACCGGCGCGGGCCGACACCTCTGACAAGCCCGAGAGGTAGTCGTTGTGGCCGTGAGAGTCGCACACGCTCGTGACCCGCAACTCGTGGTTGCGGGCCACGTCGAAGTACGCGTCGACGTCTCGGCGAACGTCGAACAACAAGGCCTCGCCGGTCTTCTCCGAACCGACGAGATACGAGGCGTGGCCGAGGCCTTCGAGGTAGAACTGTTCGACGATCATCAGGCGACCCGCCCTCGTGCACCGTCGTCGTCGACGAGCTCGTGGCCGGCGTCGACCCAGGCCTGTACGCCACCCTCGAGGTTCTCAGCGTCCAGACCCCGCTCCCGCAGTTGGTCCGCGACCTCGCCACTGCGCTGGCCGCTCCGGCACACGGTCACGATCGGGCTCTCGGTGCTCACCTCCGACATCCGATCCTCGATCTCGTCCATCGGGATGTGCACGGCACCATCGATGTGGCCCTGTGCCCATTCGTCGTCCTCACGGACGTCGATGAGCTGCGTGTCTTCGAGTTGATCCCTGAGCTGTTCCGGTTCCATGCGCCTTCCTTCGTGTCGAGGACTACGAAGGACCGGTACCCGGGTACTGGGGGGAGTATGCACGCACGCCGAACGCCACTGTCATGAGCATCCTCATCGCCCTCGCGGCGGGCCTGGCGATCGGTGTCGCGCTCGGCCTGCTCGGGGGCGGCGGTTCGATCCTCGCCGTCCCCGCCCTCGTCTATCTCCTCGACCAGGACATCGCGACTGCCGTGCCCACGTCGCTGCTCGTGGTCGGCATGGCGTCGCTGACGGGTGTCGCCGCCCACGCCCGGGACGGCGATGTCCGATGGCGGATCGCAGCAGGCTTCGCGCTGCCGGGTGTGGCGACCAGCTTCGCCGGCGCGTGGGTGAACAGCCGACTCGACCAGAACGTGCTGCTCCTCGTCTTCGCCGGACTCATGGTCATCGTCGCTGTCCACATGTTGATGAGCAGCGACGAGCCCGAGGACGAGGGGCGACGATTCGAAGGTCGATCCCGGTTGCTCGCAGCAGGCGTCGCCGGTGCAGCGGTCGGATTCCTCACCGGTCTGCTCGGCGTCGGCGGCGGATTCCTCATCGTTCCAGCGCTGGTCCTGACGTTGCACCTGCCGATGGCAGTCGCCGTCGGCACTTCGCTCGTCGTGATCGTCGCCAACAGTGCTGCCGGGTTCGTGGCCAACAGCTCAGGCGCCGACCTCGACTGGGTGATCGCCGGCGCCTTCATCGCCGGTGGACTCGCCGGAGCGATTCCCGGATCCCGGTTCGCCCCGCGCCTCGATGAAGCGCGCCTGCGGAACGGCTTCGCCGTCTTCATCCTCGCGGTCGCGGTATTCGTGGTCGTGCAGGTGACGGTCCTCGGCGGCGCAACCACGTGACCGCCCCAGGTCGGCGTGGCACGCCCACGATCAACTCGGCCGGAGGTCGACGCGGCGGAGGAGTTGGGCGTTGAGGGCGACGACGATGGTCGACGCGCTCATGAGGATGGCGC
>JAPKDO010000343.1 GCA_028822535.1 Acidimicrobiales bacterium | reverse complement strand
CGTCGAGCGAGTACGAGGCGGCGGCTCGTCAGCGACGGTTCCACGACGCGGAGTCCGTCGATCGATCCGAGCCCCGCGAGCGGAAGGACCGTCCATCCGAGGTCGAGCAAGACCATCTCGCGCAGCACTTCCGGCTGGTGGGACTCGGCGACCACGTCGAAGTCGGCTCCGGCGGCACGAAGCGCATCGGCGATCAGCTGCCGGGTGTGCGACCCGCTCGGGAAGGTGACCCAGGGTCCCCAGCGCGCCGGGGAGGATGCCGTCCTCGATTCGGGAGCGAGGACGGCGAGTGGGTCGTCGAGCACGGTCGTCACGTCGATCCCCGGTGGGGTCTCCGGCGGTTGTATGCATCCGACCAGGTCGAGTTCGGACCGGCGCAGTGATCGGAGCAGTCCGCCGGACGGTCCGACGGTGAGATGGATGTCGACGTCGGGGTGCGCCTCGCGGAATCCGCGCAGTGCGTCGCGGAAATGATGCGTGGCCGCAGCATCGATCAGCCCGAGACGGATGGTGCCCGTGCTGCCTCCCCGCCGGCGCTCGATCCACCGCGCCAGATCATCCGTGGCGGCGACGGTCCGCTCCGCGTACCGGAGAACTTCGGCATGGTCGGGAGCGGGCACGCGCCGCCGGCCATCGCGTTCGAACAGCGCGACGCCCAGACGACGTTCGAGTTCGGCGATCCCCTGGGACAGCGCCGACGGGCTGACCCCGACGTCGGCGGCGGCGTCGGCCCACGTGTCGGCCCGGTCGATGGCGACGAGGTATTCGAGTTGCTGCGTCGTCAGTTGGAGCGTGCGGGTTCGGAGTGGCGCCACCTGTCGCACGATAGTTGAGTATTACTGAACAATCCTTGCGTTCATGATGGGAATCCTTATGATCGATCCCATGCCAACGACTCCTCGCGACATCGCTCCCGCCACCGGAAAGCTCGGTGTGCTCCTGCCCGGCCTCGGCGCCGTGGCCTCCACGTTCATCGCCGGCGTGCTCGCCGCACGTGCGTCGGGCGAGGCGCCCATCGGCTCGCTCAGCCAGATGGCCCACATCCGCCTCGGGGACCGGGCCGAGAACCGCAACCCGCTCATCAAGGACTTCGTCCCGCTCGCCGGGCTCGACGACCTGGTCTTCGGCGCATGGGATCCGATCAGCGCCAACGCCCTCGAGGCCGCGACCACGGCCGGCGTGCTCGAGGAGCGCGACATCGCAGCGGTGTCCGCTGAGATGGAGGGCGTCGTCGCCATGGACGCCGTCTTCGATCAGGACTGGGTCAAGCGCCTCGACGGCACCCGCGTGAAGTCGGGCGACACCAAGATGGACCTGGCCGAACAACTCATGGCCGACATCGAGAACTTCCGGACCGAGAACGACTGCGATCGTCTGGTCATGGTGTGGTGTGCGTCGACCGAGGCGTACCGCGACGTCACCGACGTGCACCAGAGCATCGAGGCGTTCGAGCAGGGCCTGCGCGACAACGACGAGATGATCTCGCCGAGCCAGATCTACGCGTACGCCGCGATCATGTCCGGCGTCCCGTACGCCAACGGCGCCCCGAACCTCAGCTGTGACCTGCCCGTGATGTTGCAGCTGGCCGAACGTGAGGGCGTGCCGATCGGCGGCAAGGACTTCAAGACCGGCCAGACGTTGATGAAGACGATCCTGGCGCCGGGCTTCAAGTCCCGGATGCTCGGTCTGCGCGGCTGGTACTCGACCAACATCCTCGGCAACCGCGACGGCGAGGTCCTCGACGACCCGGAGAACTTCAAGTCGAAAGAGGTCTCCAAGCTCGGTGTGATCGACACGATCCTCCAACCCGACGCCTACCCGACGCTGTACGGCGACGTCGATCACGTAGTGCGGATCAACTACTACCCGCCCCGCGGCGACAACAAGGAGGGCTGGGACAACATCGACATCTTCGGGTGGATGGGTTACCCGATGCAGATCAAGGTCAACTTCCTGTGTCGCGACTCGATCCTCGCCGCGCCGCTCGTGCTCGACCTCGCGCTCTTCTTCGACCTCGCGTCCCGAGCCGGCGAGTCCGGCGTCCAAGAATGGATGAGTTTCTACTTCAAGGCCCCGATGGTCCAGGACGAAGCTCTCAACCCCGAGCACGACATCTTCATCCAGCAGATCAAGCTCAAGAACACGCTCCGCACGTGGATGGGCGAGGAGCCGGTCACTCACACCGAGATGTGAGTCTCACCGCGCGCTGGACGTCGCCACCCGACGACCGGTGCGTGGCGACCACGGGAGCGCCGGTATGCGCGGGGCCACCGAGACAGCGACGAGTGTCGCGGCAACGGCCAGTGCGGACGCGGGCCAGGGCGCGAGTGCATGGAGCCGATCCGTCCTGTCGAGTACGGCGTAGACCACGTAATGGCCGACGAAGACCCCCAGGGTGTGCGCGCCTGCCCGTTCGATGGCCCGTGATCCTGCGGCTGGTAGCCACCGGCTCGTGACGAGCAGGTACAGCAAGAACGTCCCTGCGAGTCCCGGGACGATGAAGCTGGCATCGCCGGGATAGCGATCCGGGGGGTCGCCCGTCAGCACCATCGCGAGTGTCGCCGTGCAGAGCACGCCGGCGACCGCACCGATGGCGACTCGATGGCCTGGCCGTCGGATGATGGGCACGAGCGCGGCTCCGACCAGGGCGAAACCGAGATACGTGACCATCGGGAACGTACCGGTGAGGACGTGGGTCGCGAGCCAGTCTTCACGACTCTCGCCTGCTCGCTCGACGAACGGTGCCGCCGTCAGGACCGCCCCGGCCGTCGCGACCCGAATCCACGGGCGGACCGTGGGCGACAGTGCAGCGACTGCGAGCGCGCAGATGCCGAGCGTCTCGAGGACGCCGAGTCGACCGAGGTCGAATCCAACGCTCCAGCGCAAGGCGACGCCCAGCGGGACCAGCAACCCGTAGCGGCGGAGGGCGACCAGCGCCACCGAGAGGTCGGGGAGATCACGTCGGCGACGGCTCTCGATCAGCAGCGGTACCGACGCGCCGAGCGCGACGGTGAATGCCGGCGCTGCCACGTCGGTGACCGCGAATCCGGTCCAGCCGGGGAGGACCGCACGGGCGCCCTCACCGAACCACTCGGTGAAGTGGTGGATGAGCATGGCGACCAGTGCGGCGCCGCGTAGGAGATCGAGCCCGCCGACTCGTTGGCCGGACATGGATGCATCCGTCCCCCCTGTCGCTCGGATCCAGAACTGCATCGACTCTCGTTGAGGCAGGATGGCGCCGTGGACCGCACCGACATTGCCGTATCGAGCCGCGACCCACAGATCGTGCGCGCTGCGCTCGATCGCTGGATCGCCACGAAGCAGCACGGCGCGACGATCACGTCGTTCGACAAGCCAGACGGAAACGGGATGTCGAGCGATTCCGTGCTGTTCGACGCTCGGTGGGGCGGGGAGGACCACGCGCTCGTCGCACGGATCGCCCCGGCCGACGTCGACGTGCCGGTGTTCCGGACCTACGACCTCGACATGCAGTTCGAGGTGATGAAGCTCGTGGCCGAACGGTCCGACACGCCGGTGCCCGAGTGCCTGTGGAACGAACCCGACCCCGACGCGATCGGCGCTCCGTTCTTCGTGATGCGTCGGGTCGTCGGACGAGTGCCGCCCGACAACCTGCCCTACTCGTTCGAAGGCTGGCTCGTCGACGCCTCGCCAGCCGAGCGGATGGCCCTGCAGGACGACACCGTGTGGGCGCTGGCCGGTATCCACGGCGTCGACCTCTCCGATGTCGACACCTCGTTCCTGGGCCACGATCCGGACGGCCCGAGCGCGCTCCGCCAGCACATGGACGAGTGGAGTGACTACTACCGCTGGCTCGACCCTGCGGAACCCATCCCGGTGATCGAGGACGCGATCTACAAGTGCTGCTGCGCACTCAAGATGT
>JAPKDO010000038.1 GCA_028822535.1 Acidimicrobiales bacterium | reverse complement strand
AGAGATATGCGAACTCGCAGTCGGCTGCCGCTGTCGCCGCGCCGAGCACGAAGGACAACCGGCCCGACTCGATGCCTTCGTGGACGATCTGGTCGAGTCCGGCCTCGAGAATCGGGATCTCACCGCGACGGAGAGCCTCCACCTTCTGCTCGTCGATGTCGGCACACACCACGTCGTGGCCCAGTGCGCTGAAGCACGCACCGGTGGTGAGTCCGACGTAGCCGGTGCCGATGACAGCGATCTTGCTCACGAGGTCTCCTTGTCGGGCGAATGCCGGTCCATCAAGGCGTCGACGGCGCTTCGAAGGGAGTCACGGTACAAGGGCATGGCCGGGAGTTGCGCGCTCCGCCATGCGATGTCGTCCAGCACGGAGTTCGCGGGTCGAGGCGCGGGGCGGGGCGGGTCCAACTGGTCGGTGGAGATGGGCGAGACGATGCCGGGGTCGGCGCCGGCCATCTCGAGGATCTCCCGCACCAGGCCGTACCACGACGTCGACCCGCGGTTCGTCAGGTGGTACATCCCCGCCATCCGATCGGCGGCGAGACGACGCATGCCGACGGCGAGGTCCGCGGTGAACGTCGGACTCCCCCGTTGGTCGTCGACGAAGGCCAGGTGCTCGCGATCGCGGAGCGACAGGACCGTCTTGAGCATGTTCTTCCCGTGCACGCCCATCACCCACGCCGTGCGGACCACCGCCGCTCGTCCGGAGGCGACATCGAGCACCTCGCGTTCGCCCGCCAGCTTCGACGCTCCGTAGACCGACCGGGGTGCCGGCGTGTCCCACTCGTTGTACGCGCCGTCCTTCGTCCCGTCGAAGACGTAGTCCGTCGAGACGTGCACGAGATGCGCGCCGGCACGGCCGGCGGCTTCCGCGACCCAACGGGCGCCGAGCGCGTTCGCTGCGAAGGCTCGCTCGGGGTCGGACTCGCAGTCGTCGACCGCCGTCCATGCGGCGGCGTTGAACACGGCATCGGGCGCATGGGCCGCCACCGCGTCGAGCACTGCAGAGCGATCGGCGATGTCGAGTCGGTCGCGGCCGAGCGCGACGACCTCGTCGCCTTCGGCACCGCAGTGGATCGAGAGGTCGGTGCCGAGCTGGCCGCCGGCGCCGGTGATCAGAACGCGCATGCGTCAGCCCTTGAGGGGCCGCCACCACCACTCGTTGTCGCGGTACCACTGGACGGTCGCGGCGAGCGCCTCTTCGAGCGTGCGTTCCTTTCGCCACCCGAGCTGCGTGATCTTGTCGATGTCGACGGAGTACCTGCGGTCGTGGCCCTTGCGGTCCTCGACATAGCTCACCATCTCCTCGCCGACGCCGAAGGCGCCGAGGAGTCGGTCCACCAACTCACGGTTCGGGGTCTCGTTGCCCGCCCCGATGTTGTAGATCTCGCCGGGATCGCCAGCGGTCAACACCAGGTGCACGCCCGAGCAGTGGTCGTCGACGTAGAGCCAGTCCCGTTCGTTCAAGCCGTCGCCATAGAGCGGGATCGACTTCCCGTCGATCAGATTGGTCGTGAAGAGCGGGATGGCCTTCTCGGGATACTGGTACGGACCGAAGTTGTTGGTGCAGCGAGTGACCGACACCGGGAGTCCATGGGTGGCGTGATAGCTGAGTGCGATGAGGTCCGAGCCGGCCTTCGACGCCGAGTAGGGCGATCGCGGCTCGAGCGGGTCGGTCTCGAGCGACGACCCCACCTCGACCGAGCCGTAGACCTCATCGGTGCCGATGTGCACCACCCGCCCGATCTCGAGCTCGCGCGCCGCGTCCATCACGACGTTGGTCCCGAAGCAGTTGGTGTGCACGAAGTCGTCGGAACCTTCGATCGACCGGTCGACATGGCTCTCGGCAGCGAAGTGCACGACGGCGTCGCAGCCCCGCATGGCCTCACGGATCGCTCCGGGGTCGCAGATGTTGGCGTGCACGAAGGAGAAGCGCGGATCGTCGTCGACGTCCTTCATCGTGGACAAGTTTCCCGCGTACGTCAGTGCGTCGTACCCGACCACCTCGTCGTCAGTGTGCGACAACACGTAGCGCACGTAGTTCGAGCCGATGAATCCGGCCGCACCGGTCACGAGAATCTTCACGACATTCGACGCTAGCGAACGGGGCGATGATCGCCCGCGTCGCCGGAGCGCTCACGTCGCAGATGCGCGGCCTCGCCTCACCCGCCGAGCAGCTCGGCCAGGGTCGGGGCGTCTCGGTCCTTCGCCGAGACCATGGTCGGGTCGTCGGCGTCGAAGGGCTCCGGCCACGGGATCGCCAGGGCAGGATCGAGCGGCGTGACGGCGACCCCGTCCATGTCGGGTCGCCACTCCTGGTCGAAGCAGTACACGTACTGCATGCCGTCGCTGCACGACTGGAACCCGTTGCACACGCCCGGCGGGACGAGGACTTGGGTGCCCGGGACCAGGTCGATGGTCTCGACCCGACCCACGCTCGCCGAGCCCGGACGCGTGTCGACGTAGGCGCCGAACCCACGTCCGGCAGCGACCGCCACGAGCTTGTGCATGTCCTCGCCGTGCATGCCGCGGATCGCGCCCCGGCGGGTCTCGGTGACGTTGACCTGCTTCCAGCGCAGCGACGGGAGGCCGGCGGCGACGAATGCCGAGTCGCGATGGAACTCCCGCACCGTCCCGCGGTCGTCGGTGACCTGCTTCATCCGCAGGACGACCAGGTCATCGATCGACGTCTCGTCGACGGCGAAGTCCACGATCTCCACCATCAGTGGGTTCCCTCGAACTCGAGGATCCGCAGGAGGGACTCGGCGTAGCCGCTCTTGGTGAGATCGCCACCGTGCGCGGCGGCAACGGCGAGCGCATGCAGTTGCTCGTCGTCGATGTAGCCCTCGCGGTGTGCGGCGGCCTCGGGCGACCCGATGAGCAGCCCCTTGCGGCGCTGTTGACCCGCCACCCAGGTCTGCGCGTCGAGCAGCGCGTCGAACGTGCCGACGTCGAACCAGTCGGTGGCGAAGGGGAGCTTCGAGACCTCGAGCGTCCCTCGCCGCAGATACACGTTGTTGACGTCGGTGATCTCGATCTCGCCCCGAGCACTGGGCTCGATCTCCCGAGCGACCTCGACGACGCTGTTGTCGTAGAAGTAGAGGCCGGGGACCATGAAGCTGGACGGCGGGTCGGCCGGCTTCTCGTGCACGGCCGCCACCGTCGTACCGTCCTCCGCGAACTCGAGGACGCCGTACCGTTCGGGGTCGGGCACCCACAGCCCGAAGACCACGGCGCCTTCGGGATCGGTGTAGCGCTGCAACTGCTCGCCGAGCCCGCCGCCGTAGAACACGTTGTCGCCGAGGATCAGTGCCACGTCGTCGTCACCGATGAAGTCGGCACCCACGACGAACGCGTCCGCGAGGCCTCGGGGTTCGGTCTGCACCGCGTACTCGAACGAGCAGCCCCATTCCTCACCGGTGCCGAGCAGCGACTGGAACGCGCCGATCTGATCGGGCGACGAGATGATCAGGATCTCGCTGACGCGGGCATGGATGAGCGTGCTGATGGGGTAGTAGATCAGCGGCTTGTCGTACACATGCATCAACTGCTTGGACGTGGCGCGGCTCGCTGGACCGAGCCGGGTCGCGCGTCCACCGGCGAGAACGATGCCCTTCATGGCTGGATGTCTACCAGTGGGCTCCGCTGCCGAGCGACCGTCGGGTCACGAGCAATCGACGGTCTCGGGGACCTCGGTGGGAATGGTGCCCAGGATCGTCGTGGTCGATCCGCGGGGCCCCGCCGTCGTGGTCGTCCTCGGCAAGGTCGTGGTCGTGGTCGGATCCGTGGTCGTCTCGGGTTCGGCTCGGATCCCGGCGTAGTCGGCGCCGGTCACGAGCGTGACGTCGCCCACCTCGTCGTCGGCCACGAGCCTTCCGCCGTTGACGAGCCAGCGAGCGACGAGGTCCGCCGCGGCATCGTCTCCGGGCGCGTGGCGGATCTCGGTCCGCGCCACGCCCAGTTGCTGTGCATCGCCGGCTCCGCCGATCGCGAAGCCCACCGAACGGAGGTCGGCTGCGACCTCGGATGCCTGCCCCGGTTCGCCCGTCCCGTTCAGGACCTGCACGCGCACGCTCGACGGCGCGATGGTCGACGGGTCGATGTTGCGGAAGATGTCGAGAACCGGTTCGGCCGCCTGGGTCTGGAGACGCAGGATCGCTGCACCACCGGCCGACCCGTCGAAGACGGGCAGGTCGTAGAGGTCGAGCTCGGAGGGACGGAAGTCACGGAACGACCCGGCGAGGCCGACGATGTCGTCACCGTCGAGCGTGTCGTCGACGGTCACGGCCTCGAGGGCGCCGTCGATGAGCGCGTCGAGCGTCACCGGATTCCGGACGCCTCGCTCGAACGCTCGCTCGAGCGCCCGGACGATGAACTCCTGCTGACGACGCACCCGGCCCAGGTCGCCGCTCCCGTCGGTTCTCCACCGACCATCGATCAGTTCTTGATAGGCGCGGGAGCGCACGAAACCCAGCGAGTTCGCTGCGTCGAGGGTGACGCAGCCCGCTTCGGGCACGTCGAGGCCGCTGCGGCGATCGCGTACCGGGTAGGGGAAGTACAGCGGCACACCGTCGAGCGCATCGACGATCGACGAGAACCCCTTGAAATCGACCTGGACGTAGTGGTTGATCGGGATCCCGAAGTAGTCCTGGACCGTCGCGACCAGGCCCTCGGGACCACCGCGTTGGATCGCCGAGTTGATCTTCGCGCTACCGGAGGAGCCGGCGATCGGCACGTAGAGGTCGCGAGGGATCGACAGGAGCGCGGCACGACTCGATGCCGGGTCGACCCGGAGCACCATGATCGTGTCCGAGCGGAGCCCACCGATGCTCGACCGGCTCGACCGAACGGGGTCGTCTTCGTCGAGGCCGTCGGCCGAGTCGACACCCACCAGCAGGTAGTTCTCGGCGACCACGCCATCGGCGAGTTCGGTCGAGTCGCTGAGGAACTCGGCGATCTCCACCCGCGGGATGCGGCCGAACTTGCTGTACCCGTACCCCAGACCGGCGGCGGCCACCAGGAACACGACCATCGCGCCGATGTTCCCGACGAGCACCATCCGCTGGAAGACCGACCGGCGCGCTCGTCGGGGGGAGGCCGTGGGCATCCGGGCGAGGCTATCGGCACCTCGCCGGCAGGCCGGTGGACCGACTGGCGCCCGCGTAGCCTCACGCCCCGTGCCCGCCCTCGCCGACCAGGTCCCGCTCGCCGTCGTCGGCGAACGCCTGTGCACGGACCTGGTCGACGTGACCGACGACCCCGCCTGCCTCGACGGCGATGGCTTCTGGGCTGCGGTCGTCCCCTACCGCGGCACGCCGACGTTCGCTCGGTTCGCGACGATCCGTCCCGCACGCCCATGGCGAGGGCAGCGTTGGCGTGGCCCGGCCGCCGACGCGTGGCAGACGTCGCTCGACCAGCGGTCCTTCACCGCGGGGGTACGACGCATCCGCGAAGCCATCCTCGACGGTGACGTCTACCAGGTGAACCTGACGCGACGGCTGACCGCTCCGATCGAGACCGACAGCGACATCGCAGCGCTGGGCGCAGCGCTCGCGATCGGCAACCCCGCGCCGTACTCGGCCGTCGTCCGCGTGCCGGCGGCCGGGTTGCACGTCGCGTCGGCGTCGCCGGAGCGATATCTACGACGCGAGGGCCGTCTCGTCTGGTCGTCCCCCATCAAGGGCACCGCTGCCAACCCGGAGTCGTTCCTCGCCAAGGACCAGGCCGAGAACGTCATGATCGTGGACCTGGTCCGCAACGATCTGGGTCGGGTCTGTGACTACGGGTCGGTGTGCGTTCCGGCGCTCCTCGCCGTCGAGCACCACCCAGGCCTCGTCCATCTGGTCTCGACGGTCGCAGGAGAACTGTCGGATGGCGTGGGATGGCCCGAACTGATCGACGCCACCTTCCCGCCGGGGTCGATCACGGGTGCACCGAAGGGCGCGGCCATGGGTCTCATCGACGAGCTCGAACCCGTCCCGCGCAGCGTCTACTGCGGGGCGGTGGGCTGGGTCGACGCCGACCGCGGCATCGGTGAACTCAACGTCGCGATCCGGACGTTCTGGATCGAGGAGCTCGATGGCGCGACGCTCTTGTGCTTCGGGACGGGCGGGGGCATCACCCACGACAGCGACCCGGCCGGCGAGTGGGCCGAGACCGAACTCAAGGCCCACACGCTGCTGGCCGTGGCCTCCGCTCGGGACGCCTAGGAGGAGCGGTCCGCGTTCGGACGCCCACCCTTGCGGTGGTTGCGCCCTCCACCGGACGACTTCCCGCCGCCCGACTTGTTGCCACCGGGGCGCCCGCCGCCGGGACGCCCACCGGGCTTCCCACCGCTGGACTTCCCTCGGGGCTTGCCGCCGCCGCGGCCGTCGGTGCTCCGGCCGCCTCGGGACGAGTCGTCACGCAGCCGGTCGCCGTTCTCGGATTCCCACCGTTCGATCCGTGGATCGTTCGGGTCGTACAGGTTGCTGTTGCGCTGCTTGTTCCCGCCGGAGCGACCGCCGGGCTTGGCGGACGACCGGTCCTGGTTGCGACCGCCCCCACCCCCGTGCGACGGACGGTTGTTCTTCGAGCGCGGCTTCGTGCCGCCCTGATGGGACGGTCGTTCCTTCGACTCGGGGCGGGCGGGACGATGGGCAGATCCGTCGCCCAGTGCCGACGGATCGGGGGCCTCGGTCTCGACCGGCAGGCCGAGCGCACGCTGCAGCGCCGCCACTTCCTTGCGATTGTTGGGGCGCACGAACGACACGACCATGCCGTTCGCTCCGGCACGGGCGGTCCGGCCCGAGCGGTGCAGGTAGGTCTTGTCGTCCTCGGGCGGATCGAAGTGGACCACGCATTCCACACCATCGACATGGATGCCACGAGCGGCCACGTCGGTCGCGATGAGCGCTTGGGAGCGACCACGGGCGAAGGAATCGAGGGCGCGGGTCCGCTGGTTCTGGCTGCGCCCGCCGTGGATCGCGTCAGCGGTGACGCCGGCCTTGCCCAACTGCCGTGCGAGGCGATCCGCCCCGTGGCGGGTCCGGGTGAAGACGATGGTGGGACCGGCCGCCATGATCGCGTCCCGGCTGTGGTCGACCCGGTCCTCGTGCTCGATCTTCCAGAAGTGGTGGGTCATCGCCGTGATGTCGGGCTCGGCATCGCCGATCTCGTGGCGAGCCGGGTCGTTCTGGTAGCGGCGGGTCAGCTCGGCGATGTCGCCGTCGAGGGTCGCAGAGAAGAGGAGCGTCTGACGCTTCTCGTTCGTCTGGTCGAGCAGCTTGCGAACGACGGGCAGGAACCCCATGTCGGCCATGCGGTCAGCCTCGTCGACGACCACGATCTCGACATCGGCCAGGGTCACGTGTCGGCTGTCGATCAGGTCGAGGAGGCGACCCGGGCAGGCGACGAGCACGTCGACGCCCTTGCGGAGCGCGTTGGTCTGCGCGCCGTAGCCCACGCCGCCGTAGACGGCGGTGACGTAGCGGTTCATCGCGATCGCCGCGGGGAGCATCTCGTCGCGGATCTGATCGGCGAGCTCGCGCGTCGGCGAGAGGATGAGCGCCGTGGGACGACCGGCCTTGGCCTTGGGGACCCGCGCCAGGACGGGGACGCCGAAGGCGATGGTCTTGCCGGAACCGGTCGGGGCCCGTCCGCAGATGTCGCGGCCGGCGAGGGCGTCGGGGATGGTGGCTTCCTGGACCTCGAAGGCCTCGGTCATGCCGTTGTCGGCGAGAGCCTCGGCCAGGCGCGCGGGCACGCCCAGGTCGGTGAAGGTGGTTGACATGTGGATGTTCTCTCTGTCTTCGTTGCTGGTGGCGGCGCTCGATCCACGTGCGAAGCAACGGTGTCCGAGAGGCGTCGGGCGGTGTGGCCCTCCCGCGAACTGAACCGGGGAGGAGCTGCTCGTCAGCCCTCGACCCGATCGCGGTGGACGACATGGTACCGGCACGGCCACCGGATCGTGCGAATCGCATCCTCGACACCGCGTAGCGTCTGCGAAGTGCACCCCGTCTGGCTCAACGGATCCATGGTCGACGCCGACGTCGCGGCCGTCCCCGTCTTCGATCACGGCCTCACCGTCGGCGACGGCGTCTTCGAGACGATGCGGACCGAACGGGGGGTGCCCTTCGCCATGACCCGCCATCTGGCCCGCCTGCGGCGGAGCCTCGACGGACTCGGCTTCACGCTCGACCGCTCGGACGACGAGTTGCGCTCGGCGATGCAGACCGTGGCGGACGAAGTCGTGGGGGCGATCGGGCAGCAGGCGAAGATCCGGCTGACCGTCACCGCCGGACCCGGACCCCTCGGCTCCGGGCGCGACCACGGCAGCCAGACCACCTACGTGGCGGGCGCACCGCTCGACGCGTGGCCCCCGACCGGTGCCGCCGTGACCGTCCCATGGCGCCGCAACGAGCACTCGGCCGTCGCCGGCCTCAAGACCACCTCGTACGCCGAGAACGTCGTGGCGCTGGCCGCGGCCCGCGACCGGGGTGCCACCGAGGCATTGCTCGCCAATACGGCGGGCGAACTCTGCGAGGGGACGGGCTCCAACGTCTTCGTCGTCACGGGCGACATCGTCCGCACTCCCCCGCTGTCGTCCGGCTGCCTCGCCGGCGTGACCCGAGCGCTCGTGATCGAGGTCGCCGCGACCGCCGGCATCACACTCGTCGAGGAGTCACTGACGCTCGACTCCCTGGCCGAGGCCGACGAGGTGTTCCTCACGTCGTCGACCAGGGACGTCCACGGACAACACGCGATCGACGGCCGGACGCTCACCGCACCTGGCCCCGTCACGACTCGCCTCTCCGACGCATTCGCCGCGCTGGCAGCGACGGACGTCGACCCGTGACGGTCGAGATCGAAGTCGATCGTCACGACGATCACCTGGTCGTGCGTTGGCGGTCGGGCCGAGGAGCGGGGTCCGCTCGCTTCGACCATCTCCCCGGCACCGTGCCCGAGTGGATCGGGTCGGCCGACGACCTCCTGGACGGAGCCACCCGGCGCGACGAGGGGCAGGTGCTCGAGACGTTGACGGCCTGGGCCGCCGACGCCGGCGTGGTCATCGGCGTGTGGCAGGACGACGCCGGCGTCGAGATCCTCCGCTGACGCGAGCGTCATGAGCACACTGCTCGCGGCGGCCGGCCTCGTGTTCGTCGCCGAACTCGGAGACAAGACGCAACTCGTCGCGCTCGGGCTCGGGGCCCGGCACCGCCTGGGCCCGGTGCTCGCCGGCGTCACGCTCGGCTACGCAGCCACGAACCTGTTGTCGGTCGTCGTGGGCGGTCTGCTCGGCGCCGCCCTCCCGACGCGCGCCCTGGGGATCGGCGGCGGGGTGCTGTTCCTCGCGTTTGCTGCGTGGTCGCTGCGGCCGGATGCAGACGACGACGAGTCCACCGACGACGGCACCGGACGCGACACCGCATGGCCGCGGATCGTGGCCTCGGTCGCCGCCACGATGTTCGTGGCCGAGCTCGGCGACAAGACCATGCTCGCGACCGCGACGCTCGCGGCACAGGGTGACCCGGTGCTGGTCTGGGTCGGCGCCACCATCGGCATCACGGCGAGCGGCGCGCTGGGCGTCCTGGTCGGGCGGTCCATGGGTGCCCGTCTCCCGGAACGGGCGACGCGCCTGGGATCGACGGCGTTGTTCGCAGTGTTCGGGGTCGCCCTCATCGCCACCAGCCTCTGACGCAGCCGGGCGCGGTCATTCGCTCCGGAGATGCACCACGTCGCCGACGGCGAGTGTCCGGCGGTCGCCTTCGAGTGTCTCGATCACGATGTGGCCGGCATCGGTCACGTCGACGGCGGTGCCGACGACATCGTCCACTCCCAGGTCGACGCGGACCCGACGGCCGAGGGTCGAGGAGCGCTCCCTCCAGGCGGCCAGCACGTCGCACTCGCGGCCGGACACGAGGTCGCCGTAGTGGACGTCGAGTCGATCGAGCAATGCCTCGAGCACGACGTCGGTGGTCGTGCGGACCCCGTTGACGTGGTTGATCGCGACGGCGATGCCGGCGAGATCGTCGGGGACGTCATCTGGCCAGTCGACGTTCAGACCGATTCCGGCCGCGACCGTCGCCCGCTCGTGCGGCGCGGGCTCGCGGTAGCCCCCAGCGATGTGCGACCCGGCGGGCCATTCGGCCTCGGCCAGGATCCCGGCGAGCTTCCGAGTGGACCCGTCGTCACTCTCGACGACGAGGTCGTTCGGCCACTTGAGGCCCGGTGAGAACCCGGCCACGGCCTCGACGGCCTCGGCCGCAGCGACCGACAGTGCCATGGTGACCAGCGGAGCCACGGGGGCAGCTGGTCGCAGGAGCACCGTGGTGAGCAACGATGCCCGCGGCGGCGCCGTCCACGTCCGCCCGGATCGACCACGCCCGGCCGATTGGTGGTGTGCGGCGATCACGACGCCCTCGGGAGCGCCCTCCCGGGCCAACGCCATGACGTCCGCATTGGTCGACCCGGTCTCGTCGACCCATCGGACATCGAGGAATCGCGCACGTTTTCGGCCAGATCTGTGCTCTGCAATGGCGTCGGGACCCTCCACCGCGGTAACCATACGGGGTGTTTTCCAAGGTGCTGATCGCAAACCGCGGCGAGATCGCCGTCCGGGTCATCCGGGCGTGCAAGGAACTCGGCGTGACCTCCGTGGCCGTCTACTCCGACCTCGACCGGGACGCACTGCACGTGCGCCTGGCCGACGAGGCCTATGCGCTGGGCGGGACCACCGCCGCGGAGTCCTATCTCAACACGGAGAAGATCCTCGAGATCATCGAGACGTCGGGTGCCGAAGCCGTGCACCCCGGGTACGGCTTCTTCTCCGAGAACCCCGACTTCGCCCGCGAGATCACCGAGAAGGGCGTCACCTTCATCGGACCCGCCCCCGAGGCCATGATCGTCATGGGCGAGAAGGTCTCGAGCCGCATCGCCGCCCAGGAGGCCGGCGTGCAGGGCGTCCCCGGCACCACCGAGTACCTCCAGTCGGGTGACGAGGTCGTCGCCTTCGGCGAGGAGTACGGATGGCCGGTCGCCATCAAGGCCGCGTACGGCGGCGGCGGGCGCGGCATGCGCGTCGTCCGCTCGGCCGACGAGGCCCACAGCGCGCTCGAGTCCGCCCAGTCGGAGGCGCTCAAGGGCTTCGGTCGCGACGAGTGCTACGTCGAGCGCTACCTGACCTGGCCGCGCCACGTCGAGATGCAGATCATCGCCGACTCGCACGGCAACTGCGTGTGGATCGGCGAGCGCGACTGCTCGGCCCAGCGACGCCACCAGAAGCTGGTCGAGGAATCACCCGCCCCGAACTTCCCCGACGAGGTCCGCCAGGCGATGGGCGAGGCGTCCGTGAAGGTCGCCAAGGCGTGTGACTACGTCAACGCCGGCACCGTCGAGTTCCTGTACCAGGACGGCGAGTTCTACTTCCTCGAGATGAACACCCGACTCCAGGTCGAACACCCCGTCACCGAACTGGTGTCGGGCATCGACCTCGTCGCCGAACAGCTCCGGGTCGCTGCCGGCGAAGAGCTGTCGTTCACCCAGGACGAGGTCTCGCTGCGGGGCCACGCCATCGAGGTGCGCATCAACGCCGAGGACCCGGCCGAGGGCAAGTTCCTCCCGGCTCCGGGCCCGATCGACAAGATCGTGCCGCCCCAGGGCATCGGCATCCGTTGGGACGGTGGCTACGACTCGGGCGACGAGGTCAGCCAGTACTACGACAACCTCGTCGGCAAGCTGTGCGTCTGGGCGTCGGATCGCGACAAGGCGATCGCCCGCATGCTCCGGGCGCTCGACGAGTTCGTGATCGAGGGGCCGGCCACCACCATCCCCGCCGACATCGCGATCCTCTCCCACGAGGAGTTCCAGGCCGGCGAGCACTCGACCAAGTGGGTCGAGGACCGCCTCGACCTCACCGGCGTCACCGGCGCCACCTCCGGCACCGGGGGCGACGACGACGAGAAGGTCGAACGCAACGTCGACGTCGAGGTCAACGGCAAGAAGTTCGCCGTCAAGATGTTCATCCCGGCCGATCAGGTCGCCGCCGTCGGTCCCGCTGCGAAGTCGGCCCCGAAGGCCCGCAAGCGCACCGGTGGCGGCTCGGCCCCGAAGGCCGGCTCCGGCAAGATCGCCGCGCCGATGCAGGGCACCGTGTTCAAGCTGCCCGTCGCCGTCGGCGACGCGGTCACCGAGGGTCAGCTCGTCTGCATCCTCGAGGCGATGAAGATGGAGAACAACATCAACGCCGACAAGGACGGGACGGTCACCGAGATCAACGTCGAAGAGGGCGCCTCGGTCGGCTCCGGCGACATCCTCCTCACCATCGAATAACCCCGCCTTCTGGCGACAGTTGACCTTGGACGGGTCAGGCGGGTTGTCGCCAGATTCGATCGAGTTCACGCAGGACTCGGTGCATGTCCGAGGCGAAGTGGCTGCTGCGGACACGTAGCACCGTCCATCCGAGGGCGCGGAGCGCGTCCGTCCTGCGCTCGTCCGCAGCGCTGATCTCTGCGTCCTCGTGCTGCCGGCCGTCGATCTCGATACACACGAGCCGCGCGACGTAGGCCATGTCGAGCCGGTAACGACCCGACGGCGTCTCCACCCAGTACTGCCGCACCGGTGCAGGAAGACCTGCATCGAGGATGGCGTCGAGCGCGAGCAGTTCGAGACCCGACTCCGAGACCCCCGCCACGTCGTAGTAGCGATCGAGCCAGTCGCGAAGAGCCCCACATCCGTTGCGGCCACGCCGACGATGCGCCAGATAGGTCGCCAACAACTGATCCGACGTGATGCCGTGACCGTGTCGGATCTCGCGGATCGTGTGGCGGTGCCGAGCACGCGACACGACGGCACCGAGATCGACGGCCAGTCGGCGAAGGTCTGTCGTGGGGATCCCGTCGACGACCGCTGGCGTCGCGAGCGCCAGATCGCGGGACTCGTGGACGACGACGCCCTCGCGACGGAAGCGGGTGCCACGAGGGATCGAGATCTCGACCGGCGGATCGTCGAGCCCACCCACGGCGTGGAGGTGCGCGCTACTCCGGTGCGAGGCCATCGCCCCGGAGGGGGCGCAGAGCACCGCGGCCATCAGTCGTCGATGCCAGGTGTGCGCGACGCCGGACGGGCCGTACAGCGAGCGATCGACGGACTCCCACACGCCCTCTCGCAGCAGCCGATCGAGCTGGGCTCTCGTGATCCCGTGTCGGAACACCTGTGGACGGGTGATGAGGCTCTGCTGGCATACCAGCGTCGGTCGGACGATCTCCAGGAGCGCACGCACGGGCTCCTCCTTCGTGAGAGAAACGAAGGGGGAAGTGCGCCGCCGACGCTACCAGCGCCCGCCAACTCGAGGTTTCTGGCGACAGTTGACCTTGGACGGGTCAGCGCAACTGTCGCCAGAACGGGTGGTTCAGTCGGAAGCCTCGGCGAGGGCTTCGGCGAGGGCCGGGTGGACGAAGAGCGAATCGACGATGTCCTCGACCTTGAGGCCGGCGGTGACGGCGAGCGCGATCACGCTGATCAACTCGGCGGCGTGGCGGCCCACGATCGATCCGCCGAGCACCACGCCGGTTGCAGGGTCGGAGAGGATCTTCACGAACCCGCGCGGCGAGTTGTTGATCAGCGCCTTGGCCGAGGCGCTGAAGGGGACCTTGGTGACCCGGATCTTGCGACCCTCGGCGAACGCCTCAGCCTCGGCCAGACCCACGTCGGCGATCTCGGGTTCGGTGAAGATCGCGGAAGCCGCCTTGTCGTAGTCGAGGTGGCGATGGTCGCGGGTGTGCATCCCCATGGCGTGCTCGGCGATCTTGCGGCCCTGCATGGTCGCGACCGACGACAGCGGGAGCTTTCCCGACAGGTCGCCGGCGACGTAGACGTGCGGCACGTTGGTGACGCAGTGGTGGTTGTTGTCGATGTAGCCCCACGTGTTGACCTCGACGCCGGCGAGGTCGCAGCCCAGGTCTTCGCTGTTCGGGATCGAACCGATCGCGAGGAGTGCGTGACTCCCCACCGCGCTCCGACCGTCGTCGCAGAGCACCTTCACCGCTCCATCGTCCTGGCGTTCGATCCCCTGCGCCCGTGCTCCCTTGAAGAGACGGACGCCTCGAGCGAGGAACTCGTCCTCCAGGGCGGCGGCGACCTCGGGGTCCTTCGCCGGGAGTACCTGCTGGCGGGAGACGATGAGCGTCACGTCGCACCCGAAGCTCGAGAACATCGACACGAACTCCACGCCCGTGACGCCGGAGCCGATCACGATCATGTGACTCGGGAGATCCTTCGGTGGGTACGCGTCGCGCGTCGTGAGCACCCGGTCGCCGTCGGGCTCGGCCCAGTCCGGGATCCGCGGTCGCGAGCCCGTCGACAACAGGATGGCGTCGGCTTCCAACTCGACCGCACCGCCGGTGGTCTCGGCCACCACCTGGTGCGGGCCGACGAGACGACCCGTCCCTTCGATGACCCGGACCCCCTGGCTTCGCAACAGCGTCGAGGCCGAACTCTCGAGCCGATCCTCGATCGACTGGATCCGGTCACGCAACCCGGCGAAGTCGAGTTGCGCCTTGACGTCGGTCAGGCCCATCTGCTCGCTGCGGTTGATGAAGTTCAGCGCCGATCCCGTGGCGATCATCGCCTTCGACGGGATGCAGTCCCACAGGTGCGCTGCTCCACCGATGATGTCGCGCTCGATGATGGTGACCTCCGCACCGAGCTTCGCCGCATGCGACGCCGCCGCATGCCCGCCCGGGCCTCCACCGATGATCACGAACCTCAGAGCCATGGTCGGAGGCTACCGATCACCGATGTCGGCCCGGTCGGGGCGCCCATGAACGCCCGATGTCGGTCCCGCCGGGCGTTCGACTCAGCGCGACTGACCCGCCCGGACTGCTCCCCACGGCCCGGTGATGGCGAAGGTCGTGGATGGGTTCTGGACGTTGACGAACATCGTCTTTCCGTCCGGCGAGAAGTTCGCTCCGGCGAACTCACTGCCGTTCATGGCGTTGCGGGCGAAGGGCCACAACGCCCCGGTGGCCGGGTCACAACCGATGATGTACTGCTCGCCCCCGCCATCCTCACAGAGGAAGAGTTGTCCGTTCGGCGCGACGGTGATGTTGTCGGGCGCATCGAAGACGGGATCGTCCTCGGGGATGTAGGCCACGAGCGTGACGGTGGAGGAGACGGGGTCGAGTGCCCAGATCTGGCCGTGGTGCGCGATTCCCGTCCGGTTCTCGTCGGCTGACGAGAAGTAGAAGCGCTCGTCGTCGCCCCACCAGCAGCCCTCGAGCTTGCGTGAGCGGGTGACGTCACCATCGGCGAACGTCCCGTTGAGGCCCACCACGTCGGGGTTCCCCCCGGGGACGGGCGCCCACGAGATGCCGAGCGTGGTGCCGACGACCTTGACCTCGCCGAGGAAAGCGAGCCCGTCGACCTTCATCGCCGACACCGTGCCGCCGTTGCCGAGCGAGCCGTACTCCATCGACGTGTCGTCCGGGACGAAGCGGTAGATCAAGCCGTTGTTGTTGTCCTCGGTCATGTACGCGACCGAGTCCCGAGGGTCGATGGCCACGGCTTCGTGTGCGAAGCGGCCCATCGCCTTGTACGGGGTGGCGACCGTTCTCGTACCTTCGGGATCGACCTCGAAGATGTAGCCGTGCGGGACGCCGTTCAGCGTGGTCGTCGTCTCCTCACAGGTGAGCCACGTACCCCAGGGGGTCGGCCCGCCGGCGCAGTTGTTGTAGGTCCCGGCAATGCTCGGGTAGATGCTCGCGACGCGGTTCTTGCGATCGAGCACGATGTTGGAGGTACCCCCCGGCGCGGCCGGGTCGTACGTCGGGACCGGTGACCCCGCATGCAGCATCGGTACCCGTTCGGTCGAGTCGCTGCCGCCGCTGAGTTCGTGGTTGGTGACGATGACCGTGCGGTTGCCCCCGATGGCGAAGGAGGCTGCGCCGTCCGCATCACCAGCCAGTTTCTGGCCGTCGTCGTAGGTGGTGAAGTCGGCGTCGTGCCCGTGTCCGCCCTTCTGGAGGATCTCGTACTTGAAGCCACGGGGCAGTTCGAGGATGCCCGCGGCGTCGGACCGCAGGCCGCCGTACCCGTTGGGTCCTGCGGCGGCGGTCCCACCGAGGGCGAGGCCGGAGAAGGCCCCACCGACGGCGAGGCCGGCGCCGGTGAGCGCGCTGCGTCGGAGGAGATCACGTCGTGAGATGGTCATGGCGCCGACCGTACGGACCGGAAATGACACGACTGCTGCCACCATCTTCACCGCAGGTGAACACCCGATGAGCACTCGTCGCCAGACCCCTCAGTCCGCCGCCCGATCGATCCGGACGAGGCGGTGGTCGTCGGTGAACAACCGTTTCGTGACCCCGGTGCCGATCACCACGACGTTGATGGCGACGGCTCCGAGGATCAGGAACATGATCGCCGCCTGCACCATCACGGCGTCGACGGGTTCGACACCCGCGAGGATCAGTCCGGTCATCGCTCCAGGGAGGAAGACGAGACCTACCGCCTTCGTGGTCTCGATCTGTGCGGTCATCCCCGTCCGAAGGGCCGACCGCAACGACGGCCGCGACGCGACCTGCCACGACTGCCCCAACGCCAAGCGCGCTTCGACCTCGGGTCGTTTCTCCGAGAACTCGGCCAGGATCCGTCGTCCGGCGACCACGGTCGACGACATGGCGTTGCCGACCATCATCCCGCCGATGGGGATGATCGTGCGGGTCTCGGGCGGGAAGATCCCCAACCCGAAGATCACCGCGACGGTCACTGCGGTCGATGCCACGAGCGCCTGCAACGCCAGCCGGAAGACCCCCGGGACCTCGGGGGCCCGCTGCGAGACCGTCCACGACGCGAAGACGACCATGAACACGAGCCACGCCCACGCGAACCCGACGTTCTTCTCCGGCTCGTCGGGGACGATGATCAACCCCAGCGCGTAGCCGACCGCCAGCAGTTGTGCCGCGGCTCGCATGACGGCGACGGTCACGTCGCGCTCGAGGCCGAGCCTGCGCCACAGCGAGATCCCGAGCGTCACGACGATCAGGATCAGCGAGGCGGCGAGCCCCCACCAGCCGACATCACCGTCAGCCATCGTCGTTCTCCGCGTGGTGGTGACCGGCGTCCTCGCCTGCGAAGTAGTGACCGGTCTCGTGGTCGTCGGCCACCCGACCGTTGGCGAGCACGATCCGGTCGTCCGCGATCCGACCGGCTTGCTCGAGGTCGTGGGTCACCCAGACGATCGGCATGCCGTCCTGGGTGAGCTCCGACGCGAGCTCCTCGAGTCCCCGCGTCGCCGCCGGATCGAGCGCCGAGGTCGGCTCGTCCATCAACAGCACCTCGGGCCCCGTGATCAGGGTTCGTGCGAGACACACCCGCTGTGCTTCGCCTCCCGACAGTGCATCGGCATTCCGGTCGAGGAGTCGGGGGTCGACGTGGGTCCGCTCCAGGATCTGCTCGCAGTCCACCCCAGACGCATCGGGCTGAGCGACGAGGAGGTTGTCTCGCACGGTGCCGGGGAACACTGTCGGGCGCTGGAACACCATGCCGACGCGCCGGCGCAGCCGCAGCGGGTCGGCGTCGCCGATGTCGTCGCCCCGGAACCGGACACAGCCCTGGGTAGGGACCTCCAACCGGTTGCAGAGCCGCAGCATCGTCGACTTCCCCGAACCCGAGGGGCCGAGGAGGCAGGTGATGTGCCCGCCGTCGGCGATGGCGGCATCGACCCCGGCCAGCACCGTCACACCGTCGAACGCCACGACGACTCGGTCGAAGAGGAACAAGGACATCGGGCGCCATGGTTCCACGTGGGCGTGCGCTGGCCCGTTCCACGTTCGCTGCCGACCACGGATGCCCCATATTCTCGGCGACATGGTCGATCACGCCGATGGCTTTCCCGATGCCGAGCTCGACAGTTGGAGCGCCGCTGCCGAAAAGGAGCTCCGCGGCAAGCCGCTCGACGAGCTGACCCGGACGACGCCGGAAGGCATCGAGGTGAAGCCCATCTACACCGAGGACGACCTCGACGGGCTGAGCCACCTGGGCGGCCTCCCCGGTCAGGCGCCGTTCCTCCGTGGCCCCTACGCCACCATGTACACGAACCGCGCCTGGACGCTGCGCCAGTACGCCGGCTTCTCCACCGCCGAGGAGTCCAACGCCTTCTACCGCAAGAACCTCGCTGCCGGTCAGCGTGGCCTTTCGGTCGCCTTCGACCTCGCCACCCACCGTGGCTACGACTCCGACCATCCACGCGTCGTGGGCGACGTCGGCAAGGCCGGCGTGGCGATCGACTCGGTCGAGGACGCCAAGATCCTCTTCGACGGCATCCCGCTCGACGAGATGTCGGTGTCGATGACGATGAACGGCGCCGTGCTGCCCACGCTCGCCAACTACATCGTCGCCGCCGAGGAGCAGGGGGTGAGCCAGGACCAACTCGCCGGGACCATCCAGAACGACATCCTCAAGGAGTTCATGGTCCGGAACACCTACAT